>JANPNJ010000436.1:0-3129 GCA_031427395.1 Burkholderiales bacterium | reverse complement strand
TTGAAATCCTGCGGGCGGGTGACATTGTATTTGACCGACCACGCACGGTTCATGATGCGCAATTCGGTCATTTGGTCGAGCAGGGTGGGCACAGCGCCGTTGGTGACAATGTCTACCGTCAGGTTGTCCACCTTTTTGGCTTCCTTGATGCCTTGCACATACGCGCCGAAATTCGAGGTTTTTTCCATCGCGCGGGTGATGGAAAAAACCACGTCGTCGGCAGTGAACGCGGTGCCGTCGTGGAAGGTGACTTTGTCGCGCAGCTTGAAGCGCATGGTGGTGGGGTTGATTGCCTGCCAGGAGACAGCCAGCGCCGGCTCGATGGCCATGGTCTTGCCGCGGTTCACCAAGGGTTCGTAAACGTGGTCGCTGATGGAATTGTTCAGACCCTCGTTTTGGGCGTGGGGGTCCATGGTCAGGACATCGCCCTGGCTGGCCCAGCGAAATGTTTTGGCGAGGGCGGGGGAGAAGGGCAGTGCGCAGATGGAAAGGATGAGGGCGGTTGAGACCAGTGCGGTGCGGAAGGCAGGCTTTTTCATGGGGGTTCCAATGTGAAAATGTGCGGACTGACAGTGGGGGCGCCAGCAGGACAGTGTTCCGCAGCAAGACAAAAAGTGTGCCTGCAACGGCCTGCCAAGTCAATGAAAACCAGGCTATTTTGCCTGTATTGTGGTGACGCGTCATCGAGACGGCGGGAACGCTAAAATGGGGGGAATTTCAACTTTCGCGCAATTTTGACCAGGACTCTTGATGACAACCATTGTGGTAGTGAAAAAAAACGGCCAGGCCGTCATAGCCGGTGACACCCTCACCACCTTCGGCACGACCCGTCTGGGCAGCGCACATGATGCCGCACCGGAAAAAATCCTCAAACACAACGGCACTTTTTTTGGCATTGCCGGCTCGGCCGCGCACCAGATGGTGCTGGAAAATATCCTGACGCATCACGAGAAAGCCAAGGATTTCACTTTCAACGGCCGCCACGAGATTTACGAAAGCTTTCGCAAGATCCATCCGATATTGAAGGAAGAGGCCTTCCTCAATACCAAGGAGGAAGACGATGACCCCTATGAGTCTTCACAATTGACCGCGATGATCGTCAACGCCTCCGGTATTTTTGGCGTGTACTCGATGCGCGAGATTTTTGAGTTTGACCGCTTCTGGGCCATCGGCACCGGCCGCGATTTTGCGCTGGGCGCGATGTACGCGGTGTACAACAGCAAAATGACGGCCAGGGAAATTGCCGAGCTGGGCGTCAAGGCAGGCTGTGAGTACGACACCGCGACGGGATTGCCGATGAACGTGGCGAGTGTGAAGCTCGCGGTGGCCAAGCGTTGAAATTTACCGCCGATGAACGCCGATAAGCGCCGATAAGGTCAAAGGCAAATGCGATACCAATCCGTGGCGCGTTTTTTTGATTTGGACTTTATCGGCGTCCATCGGCGGTTATAAAAACGTGATGAAACCACTCGCCCCCAATTCCGTCAGGCTTGATAAATGGCTCTGGGCGGCGCGGTTTTTCAAGACGCGCCAGCTTGCCATTGACGCGATCAACGCGCATCGCATCCATGTGGGCGGTGAGCGGGTCAAGTCGGCCAGGATCATCAAGGTGGGCGACAAACTCGCCATCCGCCATCCGCCGTACACCTGGGACATTGTGGTCACCGGCCTCTCTGAGAAGCGCGGCTCGGCGCAAGTGGCGGCGACGCTGTACCGCGAGACGGATGAAAGTGTGGTGGCGCGGCAAGTGCTGCGGGCTGAAATAAAGGACATGCCACCGCCGCTGTTCCCCGGACGACCCACCAAAAAAGACCGGCGCACGCTGGAGCGGTTTTTTGACCATCAGCATGACCACGGGCGGGAATAGCGCCCAAGCCGATCACAAAGGAGGAGTGAATCCGGCCTATTGATTGCCGCCGGATGAAGCCTTGAACACTACCGCTTCAAAAACATCGCCAGTGCGTTCTGGATCAAGTCATTGGATTGCGGCACTTGCCCGTCAGGCGTCACGTGGTTGATCAAATCGGGCAATATTTTTGCCAGCCCGCCGGATACCATGTCCTGCGAAATGCCAAGCTGGCTGGCGATTTCGCCGATTTTTCCCGAGCCGATCACCTGCGAGATTTGCTCCGCCGAGACCGGCAGGTTTTCGCCGGTGCCAACCCATGAATCGGCCAGATTGCCGAGGCCGCCTTGTTTGAATTGCGCAATCAGGCCACTCAGGCCGCCGCCCTCACCTTGCCCATTGAGCATTTGCATGGCCATGCCAAGCAGGGGATTGGTGCCGCCCTCTGCACCATTGTTGTTCATCACGCTGCCTAAAATATTGTCGAGTAGTCCCATGTCTATGACTCCGTTGATATTTGCTTCATTGAAAAAAATAGTTGAGCCGTGCAAGCTCGGTTTTGGCTTCATTCATGGCGGCATGTACCTCGGTGGCGTCGCCGCTGAAGGACAATTCGAGGCGGCGACCGCCGGGCACAAACTGCGGCAATGATGAGAGTTTGGCGCCGGGGTAGCGTGCCACCAGCCGGTTCATCATTTCGATGAGATAGGATTCACCCGCTTCAAAGATGAGGATGCTTTCACAGGCCACCACGCGGGCATGAAACAGGCTTGAATATTTTGTGTCGAGCACCCATGCCATCATCGGCCACGCCATCTCGGGAAAGCCGGGCAGGAAATGATGCGTGCCTACCGAGAACGCGGCGATGCGGTTGAACGGGTTGGGAATGATGGTTGCACCAGCGGGAAACTCGGCCATGCGGCGGCGGTTGGCGGTCAATTCGTAGTCGGGCTTGGCCTGCATTGCGGCGATGGCCTGCGGATGCTCAGCCAATTCGACACCGAGTGCGGCGGCCACGCACTGGCGGGTGAAATCATCCGGTGTGGCGCCGATGCCGCCGAATGAAAACACAATGTCGCCGCTGGCGAAAGATTGTTTCAGTGTGGCGGTGATGCGCGCCGGATCATCGCCAATGTAGTGTGCATAGGCCAATTCGAGGCCGCGCGCGGCAAGGATTTCAATCACCTTGGAAAAATGTTTGTCCGCACGTTTGCCGGACAAAATTTCGTCACCGATGATGAGGGCGCCAAAAGGTTGCATCACTGGCCCTGGAGTGGATGTGA
>JANPNJ010000435.1:0-5805 GCA_031427395.1 Burkholderiales bacterium | reverse complement strand
GTCGGCCGCATGAAATTCAACCGCCGCGTTGGCCGTGATGAACTCACCGGCGCGATGACCCTGTCAACCGAAGATATTGTCGCCGTCATCAAAATTCTGGTGGAATTGCGCAATGGCCGCGGCGAAGTCGATGACATCGATCACCTGGGTAATCGCCGGGTGCGTTCGGTCGGCGAATTGGCGGAAAACCAATTCCGCTCCGGTCTGGTGCGGGTCGAGCGCGCGGTGCGCGAGCGCCTGTCGCAGGCCGAATCGGAAAATCTGATGCCGCACGATTTGATCAATGCCAAGCCGGTGTCGGCCGCGATTAAGGAATTTTTCGGCTCGTCGCAGCTTTCGCAGTTTATGGATCAAACCAATCCCTTGTCGGAAATCACCCACAAGCGCCGCGTTTCGGCGCTGGGTCCTGGTGGCCTGACGCGCGAGCGCGCCGGCTTTGAGGTGCGTGATGTGCATCCAACCCACTATGGCCGCGTCTGTCCGATTGAAACACCGGAAGGGCCGAACATCGGCCTCATCAATTCTCTGGCGCTGTACGCGCAAGTCAACGATTACGGCTTCATCGAGACCGCCTATCGCAAAGTGGTCAACAACAAAGTCACCAACGAGATCGAATATCTGTCGGCGATTGAGGAAAGCAAATACACCATCGCCCAGGCCAACGCCGACACCGACAAGGCCGGACATTTTGTTGATGAATTGGTGAGCTGCCGCCAGCACAACGAATTCATGCTGGCGCGTCCCGAGACCATCGATTACATCGACGTGGCACCGGCGCAGATTGTGTCTGTGGCCGCATCCCTCATTCCGTTTCTGGAACACGATGACGCCAACCGCGCCTTGATGGGCTCCAACATGCAGCGCCAGGCGGTGCCGTGTTTGCGCGCCGAAAAATCGCTGGTCGGCACCGGTATTGAGCGCACCGTGGCGCTGGACTCCGGCACGGCGGTGTTGGCGCGCCGCGGCGGCCGGGTGGATTTTGTCGATGCCGGCCGCGTGGTGGTGCGGGTCAACGACAACGAAACCAATGCGGGTGAAGCCGGTGTGGATATTTATAACCTCACCAAGTATGTGCGCTCGAACCAGAACACCAACATCAACCAGCGTCCGCTGGTGAAGGTGGGTGATTTTCTGGCAAAAAATGACGTGATCGCCGACGGTGCCTCCACCGACATGGGCGAATTGGCGCTGGGACAAAACCTCCTGGTCGCGTTCATGCCGTGGAACGGTTACAACTTCGAGGATTCGATACTCATTTCCGAGCGCATTGTGGCCGAAGACCGTTACACCTCGATTCACATCGAGGAACTGACGTCGGTCGCGCGCGACACCAAATTGGGCCCGGAAGAGATCACCCGCGACATTTCCAATCTGTCCGAGCGCATGCTCGGCCGCCTGGATGAATCCGGCATTGTGTACATCGGCGCCGAAGTCGAGGCGGGTGATGTGCTGGTCGGCAAGGTCACGCCCAAGGGTGAAACCCAGCTCACGCCGGAAGAAAAACTGCTGCGCGCGATCTTCGGTGAAAAAGCCTCGGACGTGAAAGACACCTCGCTGCGCGTGCAGTCGGGCATCTCCGGCATTGTCATCGATGTGCAGGTGTTCACGCGCGAAGGCATCGTGCGCGACAAACGCGCCCAGCAGATCATCGACGACCAGCTCAAGGATTACAAAAAAGATCTGGCCGACCAGTTGCGCATTGTGGAAGATGACGCTTTCCAGCGCATCGAAAAAATGCTGATTGGCAAAGTCGCCAAGGGCGGCCCGAAGAAACTCGAAAAAGGTGCCAAGCTCACCAAGTCCTACCTCACCGATTTGCCGCGCCACGATTGGTTCGACATCCGCCTGACCGACGACGACGACGCGCGCCAACTGGAAACGCTCAAGGAAGCGCTTGACCTGACGCGCAAGGAATTCGACAAGGCGTTTGACGAAAAGAAACGCAAATTGACGCAAGGCGACGAGCTGCCGCCGGGCGTGCAAAAAATGGTCAAGGTGTATGTGGCAGTCAAGCGTCGCCTGCAACCGGGTGACAAGATGGCCGGCCGCCACGGCAACAAGGGCGTGATCTCCAAGATTGTGCCGGTCGAAGACATGCCGTTCATGGCCGACGGCACACCGATGGACATTGTGCTCAACCCGCTGGGCGTGCCGTCACGGATGAACGTCGGGCAGATTCTGGAAACCCATCTGGGCTGGGCGGCAAAAGGTTTGGGCCACAAAATCGGCGCGATGTTGAAGGCCGGTGCCGAGGAAACAAAAATACGCGGCTTCCTCGACAAGGTTTACAACACCAGCGGCAAAAAGGAAAACCTGGCTGAGCTTTCATCGGTTGAAATCATGACCTTGGCCAAAAATTTGACCAATGGCGTGCCGTTTGCCACCCCGGTGTTTGACGGCGCGGCCGAGTCAGAAATTCGCGGCATGCTGGATTTGGCCTACGACGACCAGACCGCCAAGCGATTGGGACTGACCGCCACCAAAACCCAGGCAACGTTGTATGACGGTCGCACCGGTGAAGCATTCGAGCGCTCGGTGACGGTTGGCTACATGCACATCCTGAAGCTGCATCATTTGGTTGACGACAAAATGCACGCGCGTTCCACCGGACCTTACTCATTGGTCACGCAGCAACCCCTGGGCGGCAAGGCGCAATTCGGCGGCCAGCGTTTTGGCGAGATGGAAGTCTGGGCACTCGAAGCCTATGGCGCGGCCTACACCCTGCAGGAAATGCTCACCGTCAAGTCGGACGACACCAACGGGCGCACCAAGGTGTACGAGTCCATAGTCAAGGGCGAGCACAAGATCGAGGCGGGCATGCCCGAATCGTTCAATGTGTTGGTCAAGGAAATCCGTTCGCTGGCGATTGACATTGATTTGGAGCGGCACTGATAAAGGGATGGCAGGCAGGTGCGTTGTGCGCACCGCCCGCCGCATCCAACAATCAAGCCCCTGTCCAAACAATACACTGGAGTAAAAAATGAAAGCGCTATTAGACCTGTTCAAGCAAGTCACGAAAGAAGAAGAATTCGACGCCATCAAGATCGGCCTGGCGTCACCCGAAAAAATCCGTTCATGGTCCTACGGTGAAGTCAAAAAACCGGAAACCATCAACTACCGCACTTTCAAACCCGAGCGCGATGGTTTGTTCTGCGCCAAGATTTTCGGCCCGATCAAGGATTACGAATGTTTGTGCGGCAAATACAAGCGCCTCAAGCATCGTGGCGTGATCTGCGAAAAATGCGGCGTGGAAGTCACGCTGTCGAAAGTCCGCCGCGAGCGCATGGGGCACATCGAGCTGGCCTCGCCGACCGCGCACATCTGGTTTTTGAAATCCCTGCCGTCACGTCTGGGCATGGTGCTCGACATGACCCTGCGCGACATCGAACGCGTCTTGTATTTTGAGGCGTTTGTCGTGGTGGATCCTGGCATGACGCCGCTGAACAAATGCCAGTTGCTGACCGAAGACGATTACCTCGCCAAGGTTGAGGAATACGGCGACGACTTCACCGCGCTGATGGGTGCCGAAGGCGTGCGCGAATTGCTGCGCAAGCTCGACATCAAATCCGAAATGGAACAACTGCGCAAAGACCTCGGCAACACCGGTTCGGAAGCGAAAATCAAGAAAATCGCCAAGCGTACCAAAGTGCTGGAGGCGTTTTTGAAATCCGGCATCAAGCCGGATTGGATGGTGATGGAAGTGCTGCCGGTGCTGCCGCCGGATTTGCGTCCGCTGGTGCCGCTGGATGGCGGCCGTTTTGCCACCTCCGACCTGAATGACCTGTATCGTCGCGTCATCAACCGCAACAACCGCCTGAAGCGTTTGCTGGAATTGAAGGCGCCGGAAATCATTGTGCGCAACGAGAAGCGCATGTTGCAGGAATCAGTCGATTCACTGCTCGACAACGGCCGCCGTGGCAAGGCCATGACCGGTGCCAACAAGCGTGCATTGAAGTCACTCGCCGACATGATCAAGGGCAAGTCCGGACGCTTCCGCCAGAATCTCTTGGGCAAGCGCGTGGACTACTCCGGCCGTTCGGTGATTGTGGTCGGCCCCACGCTGAAACTGCACCAATGCGGTTTGCCGAAAAAAATGGCGCTGGAATTGTTCAAGCCGTTTATTTTCCACAAGCTCGAAGTGCTCGGTGCCGCCACCACCATCAAGGCCGCCAAGAAAATGGTCGAAGCCGAAGAGCCGTTGGTCTGGGACATTCTCGAGGACGTGATCCGCGAACACCCGGTGATGCTGAACCGCGCGCCGACGCTGCACCGCCTGGGCATCCAGGCGTTTGAGCCCGTGCTGATCGAAGGCAAGGCGATTCAATTGCATCCGCTGGTTTGCGCGGCCTTCAACGCCGACTTTGACGGCGACCAGATGGCCGTTCACGTGCCGATTTCACTTGAAGCGCAAATGGAATGCCGCACGCTGATGCTGGCCTCCAACAACATTTTGTTCCCGGCATCGGGTGAGCCGTCGATTGTGCCGTCACAGGATATTGTGCTGGGTCTGTATTACATGACCCGCGAGCGTGTTGCCGCCAAGGGTGAAGGCTCGATGTTCATCAATGTCGCCGAGGCGCAGCGCGCTTACGAGACCGGTGAAGTGGCGCTGAACGCCAAGGTGCTGGTGCGCATCAAGGAAACCGACAAGGATGAAAAGGGCGTTGTTTTCTCGCGTGTGCAACGCTACGAAACCACCGTCGGCCGCGCCATTTTGTCGGAGATTCTGCCACCCGGCCTGCCGTTCCCGCACATCAACAAGGCGTTGAAGAAAAAAGAAATTTCCAAAATCATCAATGCGTCGTTCCGTCGTTGCGGCATTCGTGAAACAGTCATTTTCACCGATCAACTGATGTATACCGGGTTCACCTACGCCACCCGCGCGGGTCTGTCGATTTCCATCGACGACATGTTGGTGCCGCCGCAGAAAAAAGAAATCATCGGTGCCGCCGAGCAGGAAGTGAAAGAGATCGAGGCGCAGTACACCTCCGGCCTGGTCACACAGGGCGAACGCTACAACAAGGTGGTGGATATTTGGGGTCGCGCCGGCGACCAGGTGGCCAAGGCCATGATGGAGCAACTGGGCACCGAGCCTGTGACCACCCTGGACGGCAAAAAAACCACCCAGGAATCGTTCAATTCCATCTACATGATGGCCGACTCCGGCGCGCGCGGCTCGGTGGCGCAGATCCGCCAGCTGGCGGGCATGCGCGGCCTGATGGCCAAGCCGGATGGCTCGATCATCGAGACACCAATCACCGCGAATTTCCGTGAGGGGCTGAACGTGTTGCAGTACTTCATCTCCACACACGGCGCGCGCAAAGGTCTGGCGGATACCGCGTTGAAGACGGCCAACTCCGGCTATCTGACGCGCCGCCTGGTCGATGTGACCCAGGATTTGGTGGTCACCGAAGACGATTGCAAAACCGAAAATGGCTTGGTGGTGAAGGCCCTGGTTGAGGGCGGCGAAGTCATCGAGGCATTGCGCGAGCGCATTCTCGGCCGCGTGCTGCAAGGCGATGTGCTTCACCCCGAATCCGGCAAAACCTTGATCGCCTCCGGTGTGATGCTGGACGAAGACATGGTGGATGCCATTGACGCGGCCGGTATTGACGAGGTGAAAGTGCGCACGCCGCTCACCTGCGACACCCGTTACGGGCTGTGCGCCAAGTGTTATGGCCGCGATCTGGGCCGCGGCTCGATGATCAACCTGGGCGAGGCGGTCGGCGTGATTGCGGCACAGTCAATCGGCGAGCCGGGCACGCAGCTCACCATGCGCACCTTCCATATCGGCGGTGCGGCATC
>JANPNJ010000434.1:0-1556 GCA_031427395.1 Burkholderiales bacterium | reverse complement strand
TTGGATTGACAAACGCCAGCATTGACGGGCGTTTTGAAGCAAAAATGCCGCTAGTGGCGCATCTGCGCTGGTGTTTTAATAAATTTTCACTCCGTCACCCACCCGCACCGTGCCCAACTTCACCGGCAGCAAATTCACGCCAAACAATATGCCCTTGTCGGTCTCACGAAAGGTGGCGAGGGTGTTGAGCGGCTCCGGGCCGCGCACTTCACCCGTAGCTTGATCAGTGGTGGTGATCTGGCAGCGGCCGCATGGTTTGGCGGCGCGAAACACGGCCTCACCAATGGCGATTTCATTCCAGCCGTCTTCCGCCCACGCTGCCGCACCGCGCACCACCAGATTGCTGCGAAAGCGATTCATTGGCACCAATGTGCCACCGTTGCGGCTGATGCGCACGTTCAGGTCGGCGAGTGAGTCCTCATTGGTGACGAGCAGCGGAAAGCCATCGGCAAAGCTGACGATGTCGTTGTTGGTCGCATACTGCGGATCGCAGTGTCGCAAGGATGAGTCGGGCATATACACGAGCCGCACTTCGGCGCCAAGATAATCGGACAGCCATTCGTCGGCTGCGGCGCTGACGGTGTGTGCGGCGACAGTCGAATCCCAGACGCGCACATTGCGCAGGGCGTGGCTGGTGGCGGCGCGTGGCTCGGCATCGACGCGAACGGGGTCACGATCCGGCGCGGAAAATTCGAGTTGCCCGTTGATGATTTCCGTCCACACTGTTGCCATTTTCGGCAGCTCGCGCTGGCTGACAAATTCATGGTCGTGGTCCACCAGCATAAAACGCCTGTCGTGTTTGAGGCCGCGTGTGGTCATTTCGCCCTTGGCCAGCGCGATGCCGCCGAGACTTTTTACCGGATAAACATGGATGGCTGAAAGGGTGATGGTCATGGCGCACCTCTGCTGGCATTCGTGATAATGTTATCGCGCAGTATAGCCATCGCGCGCCTTCTTTTTTGAAAGGGATTACGACATGATTGACTGGGTCAAAAAAATCACCGGCGAATTTATCGACATCATCGAGTGGCTGGATGATTCGACCAACACACTGGTCTATCGTTTCGAGCGCCACAACAACGAAATCAAATACGCCGCCAAGCTCACCGTGCGCGAAGGGCAGATGGCAGTGTTCATCAATGAAGGCCAGTTGGCCGATGTATTCAAGCCGGGCATGCACACGCTCACCACACAAAACATGCCGATTTTATCCACGCTCAAGGGCTGGAAATACGGTTTTGAATCGCCGTTCAAGGCAGAGGTGTATTTTGTCAACACGCGCAAATTCACCGACCTGAAATGGGGCACGCCGGGCCCGGCCACCATGCGCGACAAGGAATTCGGCATCGTGCGCGCCACCGCGTTTGGCATCTACACCATTCGTGTCAAGGACGCGGGCATATTCATCAGGGATATTTCCGGCACCGAAGGGCGCTTCACCACCGAGCAGATCCAGGAAAACCTGCGCGGCAAAATCGGTCTGCGCATCAAGGAGGTGTTGCCCGAATTGGGGTTGTCGATCATCGACATCGAAGCCAAGGTCACGCAAATGGGGC
>JANPNJ010000433.1:0-1859 GCA_031427395.1 Burkholderiales bacterium | reverse complement strand
CGATGAAGGCGGTCATGGCTTTGGAGCCCATGTCCTTTGGTGCGGTGCGCATGTACACGATCAGGGTGTCGGCGTGCGGACCATTGGTGATCCACATTTTGTTGCCGTTGGCAATCCAGCGATCCCTATTTTTTTCGGCGCGACACAGCATCGAACCGACCACATCGGAGCCGGCACCCGGCTCGCTCATGGCGAGTGCGCCGACGTGTTGACCCGAACAAAGCCGGGGCAAATATTTTTTGCGTTGCGCGTCGTTGCCGTTCAGATAAAGATTATTCACACACAGATTGGAGTGGGCGCCATAGGCCAGCCCCACTGCGCCGGACGCGCGTGATATTTCCTCCATCGCCACGGTGTGGGCGAGATAGCCCATGCCGCTGCCGCCGAATTCCTCCGGCACCGACAGGCCAAGCAGACCCATGGCGCCGAAATGTTGCCACATGTCCATGGGGAAGGCGTTGTCAACGTCGATCTGCGCGGCACGCGGGGCGAGGGTGTCGTCGCACAGGCGTTTGACGCTGTCGCGCAGGGCGTTGATGTCGTCGCTGAGGTGGGTGTCGAACATTACTTTGCTCCCATGCGTATCGCGCCATCGAGTCGAATGACCGTGCCGTTCAACACTTCATTTTCCACAATGTGCTTGGCCAGCGCGGCGTATTCTTCCGGCTTGCCGAGGCGCGGCGGGAAGGGCACTTGCGCGCCAAGGGACGCGCGGACGTCATCACTCATGCCCGCGAGCATGGGGGTATCAAAAATGCCGGGGGCGATGGTCACGACACGGATGCCGAATTTGGCCAGCTCGCGGGCAATGGGAAGGGTCATGCCGTTCACGCCCGCCTTGGAAGCGGCATAGGCGGCCTGGCCAATCTGGCCCTCAAACGCGGCCACCGATGAGGTGTTGATGATGACGCCACGCCCGCCTGTCGCATCGGGTGCTTGTGTGCTCATGGCGTGGGCGGCCAAGCGAATGACATTGAAGCTGCCAATCAGATTGATGTTGATGGTGCGCGCAAAATTGGCGAGGGCATGCGGCCCGGCTTTACCGACCACCCGTTCACCCGGCGCAATGCCGGCGCAATTGACCGCGCCGTGGATGCCGCCGAAAGCCGACAAACACAATGCAACCGCCGCCTGCACCTGCGCTTCATTGGTGACATCGGTTTCGATGAAACGTGTGTGGCTGCCGATTTCCGCCGCCGTTTTGGCTGCTTCGTCACGGTTGATGTCGGCAATCACGATATTGGCACCATTGGCGGCAAACAGTTTCGCGGTGGCCGCGCCCAGGCCGGAGCCGCCGCCTGCGATGAGAAACGTATGATTCTTGCATTGCATAAACGATCCATCCAACAAGGGAAGTTAGAGCGAAATTATAGTCGGCGGGCGGCGTGGCGTGGTGGTTTTTCAGGGCGCACCGATAAATATCGGCACTATGCAGGAGCCATCGTCCGGACGCGCAGCCAAATCCGCCCTAATATTTTTTCCGCGTCATCCACATAGGTGTACAACGCCGGCACGACAATCAAACTCAGCAGGGTCGAGGTCACCAGCCCGCCGATCACCGCCACGGCCATCGGTGAGCGAAACGATGGGTCGGCACCGAAGCCCAATGCGATCGGCAACATGCCAAAACCCATGGCGAGGGTGGTCATGACAATCGGCCGCGCGCGTTTGTGGCAGGCATCAATCAGCGCGTCGTGCCGTGACAAGCCGTGGTCACGGCGCGCGACAATGGCGTATTCCACCAACAGGATCGAATTTTTTGTCACCACACCCATCAGCATCAGGAGGCCGATGAGCGACGGCATGGAAAAACTTTTGCCGGTGAGCAACAGCAAAATAAACGCGCCGCCGATCGACAA
>JANPNJ010000432.1:0-2410 GCA_031427395.1 Burkholderiales bacterium | reverse complement strand
GCGCGTTCATGGTGAATTTTGGCAAGACTTCCTGCGACCAGTTGAATTCGGTGAAGGTGGAGCCTTTGGAATTCACCGCGCCGAATGTGTCGCCGGTGGAGTAGGAGTATTTGGCGCTGAACGGCCCGCCCGAAATGCCGACATAAACTTCGTTGGTGCTGGGTTTGGCCAGCGCCACGGCGGTGGCATTGCCGATGCGTACGTTCAAGGCATCCGAGCCCACATATTCATAGCGCAGGTAGCCCACATCCAGGGTGATGTCTTTGACGATTTCAAATTTATAGCCGCCAAACAAATCCAGCTCAACACCACCCGCGCTGCCGCTCAACGACACGGGAACGGCAATGGTTGAGCGGGGCAAAGCTTGCGCCACTGCGGATTTGGTGTCTTTTATCCACGAGATATTCGACAAAAACGCGCCCAGATAAAAACCGCTGGTGTGGCTGTAGTCGAGATTCAGTTGCACGGCGGGTTTTTCCGAAGTCTGGGAGATGCCGCGGTATTCGTATTCACTGTAGAGCGAAACTTTGGTGGCAAGCGTGTGTTCCGGCGCGGGGGGCGCAGCCTGCTGGGCGTGCGCCGCAGTCAAAGCAAAGGTGGACAGTACGGCGCTGCTGATGGCGACTAACTTGGAAGGCTTGTTCATCACGGTTTCCCTTTTGTTTGATGGTCGGTAAAGTACAAAATAAAATGTCTCGATCTTATTTAGCACGATGCGTGCCATCGCCGCGTGCGCCGGAATTGCGCCCAAATCGTGCAAAATTGGCCGAATAACCAGCGGAATTGGCAATTTGTCCGGTTGCATGCACTAATACCAAGCCGACTCATACCATGACGCACCGAATGGGTGCGGATAATTTTGGCTGCCGCATGTCACCCCATGCTTCATGCCGCACACGTAAAATAAGCCATGACCTCTCCCAATCCCAATTTCGACAAACTCACCGCACTTGCCCAAAAAGTCGGCGAAGCGATTGCCGCCTCGCCAGCGGGTTCCATCGAAAAAAACGCGCGCCAGCATTTCATTTCGCAGCTTGCCAACCAAGGCTTGGTCACGCGCGAGGAATTTGACAGCCAACGCGGGCTACTGGAAAAAACCCGCGCCACACTCCGCGCCCTCGAAGCCAAAATCAGCGCCCTCGAAGCTGCCAGCGGACAAACAAAATAATGTCCCTAGCCGTTTTGTCCAGCCGCGCCCTGACCGGCATGGAAGCCCCGCTCGTGACGGTCGAAGTGCATCTGGCCAATGGCCTGCCGTCCTTCACCATCGTCGGCCTGCCCGAATTGGAGGTGAAGGAAAGCAAGGATCGGGTGCGCGCGGCGCTGCTCAATGCGCGTTTTGAATTTCCCGCCCGCCGCATCACGGTCAACCTCGCCCCGGCCGAATTGCCCAAGGACAGCGGGCGTTTTGATTTGCCGATTGCCATCGGCATCCTGGTCGCCACCGGCCAATTGCCCGGCGACAAACTTGGTCAATATGAATTCGCGGGTGAACTGGCTTTGACTGGCGAGCTGCGGCCGATTCGCGGCGCACTCGCCATGACCCTCAAGGCGCACCGCGACGGCCGTGCGTTTATTTTGCCCAAGGCGTCCGCCGTGGAAGCCGCCCTCGTCACCAACGCCACCGTATTGGCGGCGGATAATTTGTTGCAGGTGTGTGCGCATCTCACCGGGCGTGAGGCGATACAGCCTTATGTGCCGACGGCTGAAATAAAAAACCAGGTGGTGGCCTTCGCTGATTTCGCCGACGTCAAAGGCCAGGGTGCGGCCAAGCGCGCGCTCGAAGTTGCCGCCGCCGGCGGACACAGCATATTGATGATGGGCCCACCCGGCACCGGCAAAACCATGCTGGCGCAACGCTTTCCCGGCATCCTGCCCGCGATGACCGAAGACGAGGCGCTGGCCGCCGCCGCCGTGCAATCACTCACCGGCGGCTTTCGGCTCGAACGCTGGAAGCAGCGGCCGTTTCGCAATCCGCACCACACCGCATCCGGCGTGGCGCTGGTTGGCGGCGGCCCCAATCCGCGTCCCGGCGAAATTTCCCTCGCGCACCACGGCGTGTTGTTTCTCGATGAATTGCCGGAGTTTGACCGCAGCGTGCTGGAAGTATTGCGCGAGCCGCTGGAGTCCGGGCGCATCACCATTTCCCGCGCCGCGCGCCAGGCCGATTTTCCCGCTGAATTCCAATTGATCGGCGCGATGAATCCCTGCCCGTGCGGCTACCTTGGCCACTACACCAACAAATGCCGCTGCACGCCCGACCAGGTGTTGCGTTATCGCGGCAAGATTTCCGGGCCGTTGCTGGATCGCATCGATTTGCAGAT
This sequence comes from Burkholderiales bacterium, assembly GCA_031427395.1. Taxonomy (GTDB): domain Bacteria; phylum Pseudomonadota; class Gammaproteobacteria; order Burkholderiales; family Usitatibacteraceae; genus UKL13-2. The sequence continues at coordinate 86 of JANPNJ010000432.1, read as the reverse complement.
TGAAGTACCCGCCGTGCCGCAAGCGGACATGGTCAAGGCACCGCGCGGGGAAACAAGTGAATTGATTCGCGCGCGCGTGGAGGCCG
>JANPNJ010000431.1:0-4076 GCA_031427395.1 Burkholderiales bacterium | reverse complement strand
CGCATTTGTCGAGCGGCATCATCATGGCACCCACCCTGCGTTACATGGAGCAGGCTTTTTTTGACGCCAAAACCGCCGGCTGGTCAAAAAATCCGATTGTCGAAATCCTCATTCCGTCCACGGTGGATGATTCGCTGGCTCCCCCCGGCAAACACGTCGCCAGTTTGTTTTGCCAGCATGTCGCGCCGCTGTTGCCCAACGGTGCGTCATGGGATGACCACCGCGACACGGTGGCTGATTTGATGATTGATACCGTCAACCAATTCGCCCCCAATTTCAAAGCCAGTGTGATCGCCCGGCAGATCCACTCGCCGCTTGATCTGGAGCGCAAATTCGGTCTCATTGGCGGCGATATTTTTCATGGTGCCTTGTCACTCGATCAACTTTTCTCGGCGCGCCCGGTGCTGGGATACGGCGACTACCGCACCCCCGTCAACGGGCTGTATCAATGCGGGGCAGGCACCCACCCCGGTGGTGGGGTGACCGGCATTCCCGGCCACAATGCCGCCAGGGAAATACTCAAGGATCGGTAGCCCCACCGGCAGGTTCTGGCGGCGCGGATGCCCAATGTGCGGTTATTTACACATTAGGCATCCCCTGATTGGGGGTGGCGTAGGCAAAACCGGTAATTTGCCTGGCAACGACGTTTACAACCGCCGCGCATGGGTCTAGCATGGTTTGCCAATAATAAATTCCGACCTTACGGGGTAAAAACATGCATATCACGCCACCTGCCCGGCAGTCTTGCGCGTCCCGCCTGTCGGCGCGCCTTTCAATTTTGGCGGCAATGTTTTTTGTCTTCACCATTGCAACCACCGCCCCCACCGCACACGCGAATCCGCCGCTGTTCGAGGAAGCCAAGCGGCTGATCGCGGCGATGAACGCCAAGGCCGCGTACATGCTGCTGATTGCCGAGCAGGACAAACTCACCGGCAATGTCGAATTCGACTATTTGCTCGGTGTGGCCGCGCTCGACAGCGGAAAAATTGATGAGTCCATCATTGCCTTTGAGCGGGTGCTGGCGGTGCAGCCCAACCACGCCGGTGCCCAGCTTGATCTGGCGCGCGCATATTTCAACGCCGGCTCGCTGGATTTGGCCGAGGGCACGTTCCAAAAATTAAAAGCCCTCAATCCGCCCGCCGCCGCGCTGGCAGCCATCGACAAATATTTGCAGGCCATCGGCGAGCGCCGCCGTGCCGCACGGCGCATGTTGAGCACCTGGGGGGAAATGGCGTTGGGCTATGACAGCAATCTCACCGGCGTGCCGACTGACTTCACCTCGGCCGTGCAGCAGGCGTTTAATCTGACCGGGGTCAGCCCCACGGGTAACTCCATCAAACGCAAGGCGCCTTACCTCGGCGCGGCGCTGGGTGTGGATGTGATTTTTCCGCTCTCGGAAAAATGGAGTGGTTATGTCGGCGGCGATGTGCGTGGCCGCGGCTACCGGCGCGAAAACGAATTCAATTCCGCTGCCGCTGACGTGCGCGCCAGTGCCATCTGGGATGGCGGGCGCAACCAGATTCGCCTGAACACCTCCTACAACGCCTATCAGCAGCAAGGCGATGCGCCCGGCGACCCCAAGCCCAAAAACGACCGCCGCAGTGCCATCGGCGGCGCGGAATGGCGGTTTAACCTGAGCCCCTCCAATCAACTGAGTGTCGCCGCCTACGGCGCACAAACGCGCTTCCCGAAAAACCCCATCGAGGACTTCAACGCCACCATCGCCAGCGTGTCGTGGCTCACGTCGTTCATCGGCAAAACCGCGCCGATATTGCAGCTCACTGCCTTTGGCACCCGCGATCAGGCGGTGCGCAAGCTCACCGACGGGGTCACCGACAAATCCAAGCGTGTCGAAGGCGTGCGTGTTTACAGCCAATTCAACCTGCGCGAAAAACTCTCGGCGTTCGCCGCGCTGGGCTATTCGCAGCGCCGTGACGACAGCGCGTTCGCACGCGCCACCACGGTCGAATTCGGCCGCGACAAACTGGCCGATGTCACACTCGGCACCAATTGGCGCTTCAAGGACAAATGCAACATGCGCGTGCAGTGGTTTGGCTCAAAAAATGATTCCAACATTGCGATTTACGATTACACCCGCCATGAAGTGTCATCAACCATCCGCTGTGAATTCTTGTGATTTTCAGGAGCGACAACATGAACAATGCCAACAAAATCGCCATCGCTTTTTCGGCCCTGTGTGCCACGCTGGCGTTGGGTACTACCGCCGCCTACGCCGCCAGCGGCCAATTCACCTACGTCACGGGCAGTGTGTTTATCGAGTCCAACGGCCGCCGGGTGCCGGCCGTGCGCGGCAGTGAGGTCAATCCCGGCGACATCATTGTCGCGGGCGCGGACGGCATGGCGCAATTGTCGATGATCGACCAGGCAAAATTGTCGCTGCGCTCCAATTCGCAATTGCGCATCGACAGCTACCAGCGCAATCCAGGCGACCAGGATGGCGCGGTGTTGTCACTGCTGCGCGGCACGATGCGCTCCTTCACCGGATTGCTGACCGCCGCCAATCGCGACAAATATCAGATGAAAACCCGTGTCGCCACCGTCGGCATCCGTGGCTCCGGCAATATCCTCTCGCACGACGAGGACAGCGGCCAGCCGACCACCATCAACCACACCATCGAGGGCAGCCACCTGATCACCAGCCTGATGGGCAATTTTGCGCCGGTCATTTCGTTGCCGAATGACACCATCAAAGTCGAGCTCGGCAAGCCGCCGGAAAAAATCCCCACCCCGCCGGCCATGCTCTCCGCCGCCAACACCATGATCGCCAAGGAGGAAACCAAACAAGCCGAAGCCCCTCCGGCACCGCCCGCTCCGCCGCCGGTGGCCACCAGCAATCCCCAATCCGGCACCGGCACAGGCGGCGGCAGCAACGCCGGCCCCGGCACCCCACCGGTCAACACCAACATCGTGCCGACGGTGGTGGCGCTGCCTGATCCATCCGGGCTGCGCGATATTGTGCTGGCCAGTGGCATCACCACTTATTCCGGGCAGGCATTACCCGCCGGCATGACACTTGAGGGCAACAATCTGCGCGGCTTCCGGGCGGTGGCGGGTGGCTTTGGTGCCGCCGCCACCATCACCGGTGGCACCATTGCCGATGCCGCCACCTTTGACATCGGCAATGGCTCCTCCATCACCATTGGCCGCTGGAATGCGCCAAGCAACGTCAATTTCGCCGGACTCGGCTCCTTCACCGGTTTGCCCGCCACCACCCATTTTGCCTATGGCAGCGCGGGCTATCCGCCGTATCTTTCCGATGTATTGACCGGCACGGTGAGCTACCAGCGCGTCGGCGCAACCCTGCCGACCGACCAAAACGGCGTCACCGGCTCGATCACCTCAACCCTGCTCGATGTCAATTTCACCGCGCGCTTGCTCAATGCCACCATTGCCCTGTCGATACCGGCGGGCGGGGCAAATGTGAATTACACCCTGCAAGCCGCCAACGTGCCGTTCACCATGAACAGCTTTTTTGCCATCACCGGTTATGGTTTGACGGTCACCAACACCACCACCGGCCAAAGCTCGGCCAACAATGCGCGCATCAACGGCAGCCTCGAGGGCAGCTTTGTCGGCGCGGCGTTGAGCGGGGTGATCCTCGGCTACTCGCTGCAGGACGGCAGTGTCGGCGGGCGGCGTGATGTCAGCGGCGTGATCGCCTTTCGGGGGCCTGCACAAAATACCACGGCACCCTTTCAATACGGCCTGATTTCGGATCCAACCGGCTCGCTCACGCGCTCGCAATATTCTCAAAGCTACGCCACCATCAACCGTCCCGCTGAAATCACCCTCGACGCCACCGGTCGCGCCAGCGCCTTCCGTGCGCCGATGGCGCGCGCCGACGGCAGCATCGACGGCAATGCACGTTACGCACAGGGCAGCGCGCAGATTCTGGACGCAAGCGCTGATGCCGCGAGCGGCCTGAGCTGGGGGCGCTGGTCGGGCGGCAGCGCCACCATCGGCGGGGTGGAAACCGCGCTGGGCAGCCGCAGCCTGCATTACATTTTCAGCGCCCCCCAGTCCGGCCCCACCAGCCTGCCCCTGACCGGCACGGC
>JANPNJ010000430.1:0-1689 GCA_031427395.1 Burkholderiales bacterium | reverse complement strand
TAACCCAACAGCCACATCAGCCAGATGCCGCCCACCAGCGCAAACGGCACCGACAGCATCACGATAAACGTTTCGGTGAGCCTGCGGAAATTCAGATACAGCAGCAGGAAAATCAGCAGCAGCGTGACCGGCACGACAATTTTCATTTTGTCGATGGCGCGTTGCATGTATTCGAACTGGCCGCTCCAGGTGGCGTAATAGCCGGGCGGGAAGGTGACTTGTTGGCTGACCGCTTTTTGTGCGTCGGCCACATAGCCGCCGATGTCGCGGTCGCGGATATCGACATAAATATAGGCCGACAGCAGCGCGTTTTCGGTGCGGATGCCGGGCGCGCCCTTGGCGATATGGATGCTCGCCAATTGGCCGAGCGGAATCATGGCACCACCCATGGTGGTGACCAGCACCTCGCGTGCAATCTGGGTCGGATCGCCGCGCAATTCACGCGGATACCGCACCGTCACGCCAAAACGCTCGCGGCCTTCGACCGTGGTGGTGACCATTTCGCCACCGAGTGCGGTGCCGATGGTGTCCTGCAATTCGCCCACCGAGAGTCCGTAGCGTGCGAGCTGCGTGCGGTCGGGCTCGATGTTGAGATAAAAGCCGCCGGTGATGCGCTCGGCGAACGCGGAGGTGGTGCCGGGCACTTGTTTCACCACCGTTTCGATTTGTTTGGCGAGGGTTTCCATTTCATTGAGGTCGGTGCCGAACACCTTGATGCCGATCGGTGTGCGGATGCCGGTGGCGAGCATGTCGATGCGCGCCTTGATGGGCATGGTCCAGGCGTTCGCCACCCCTGGGAATTGCAGTGCGGTGTCCATCTCTGCGATCAATTTGTCCATGGTCATGCCAGGCCGCCACGCCGATTCGGGTTTCAGGTTGATGACGGTTTCGAACATTTCGGTGGGTGCCGGGTCGGTGGCGGTGTTGGCGCGGCCTGCCTTGCCCCACACCGACAACACTTCCGGAAAACCCTTGATGATTTTGTTTTGCGTTTGCATCAGCTCGGCGGCCTTGGTGATGGACATGCCCGGCAGGCTGGAGGGCATGAACAACAGCGTGCCTTCGTTGAGGGTGGGCATGAATTCGCTGCCGAGTTTGGATGCCGGGTAGGTGGACGCCAGCAGCAACAGCAGTGCCACGGCAATGGTGGTTTTTTTCCAGCGCATCACGCCCTCAATCACCGGCCGGTACAGCCAGATCAGCACACGATTGACCGGGTTTTTTGCCTCCGCCATGATGTTCCCGCGGATGAACAGCATCATCAACACCGGCACCAGGGTCAGCGACAACAGTGCTGCCGCCGCCATGGCGAAAGTCTTGGTGTAGGCGAGGGGTGAAAACAGCCGCCCCTCTTGGGATTCGAGAGTGAACACCGGCAGGAACGACACGGTGATGATAAGCAGCGAAAAAAACAACGGCGGGCCGACTTCGCGGCAGGCGGCGAGTATCGCCTCCACCCGCTGGTTGTGGTTGTGGCAGGGCGGCAGTCGTTCCAGATGTTTGTGCGCGTTTTCGATCATGACAATGGCCGCGTCGATCATGGCGCCGATGGCAATGGCGATGCCGCCCAGGCTCATCAGGTTTGAGGTCATCCCCAACAGCCGCATGGCGATGAAGGCCATCAAAATCGCCACCGGCAACATCAAAATCGCCACCAGCGCGCTGCGCAAATGTAGCAGGAACACAAAA
>JANPNJ010000429.1:0-4428 GCA_031427395.1 Burkholderiales bacterium | reverse complement strand
GACTTTATTGCGCTGTCGGCGGTGTTGTCAGGCGTGAAGGAAATCCGCGAGGCCATCGAGCGCGCGCAAATCAATCGCGCCAATCTGCACCGCAAAACCATTTTGTTTGTCGATGAAGTGCACCGGTTCAACAAAAGCCAGCAGGATGCGTTTTTGCCGCATGTCGAATCGGGGCTGGTGACGTTCATCGGCGCGACCACCGAAAATCCCTCGTTTGAATTGAACAACGCGCTGCTCTCGCGCGCCACAGTGTATGTGCTGAAGGCGCTGGATGATGCCGCGTTGGCTGCGCTGTTTGAGCGCGCGCTGGCGGCGGCGGGTTTGGCCAATAACATCGTGGGCGAGGCGGCAAAAACCCGCATCATCAGCATGGCCGACGGCGACGGCCGACGGCTGCTCAATCTGCTCGAACAACTCGCCACCGCCACGCAATCACAACACATCACCCAGGTCGATGTGGCCTTTGTTGAAAACGTGCTGGCGAAAGCGGCCAAAAAATTCGACAAGGGCGGTGACAATTTTTACGATCAAATCTCGGCGCTGCACAAATGTGTGCGCGGCTCCGACCCCGATGCCGCGCTGTACTGGTTTTGCCGGATGCTCGACGGCGGCGCCGATGCACGTTATCTTGCGCGGCGCATGATTCGCATGGCCAGCGAGGATATTGGCCTCGCCGACCCGCGCGCCCTGCACATCACCCTCAATGCCGCCGATGTGTACGAGCGGCTCGGTTCACCCGAGGGCGAATTGGCGCTGGCCGAGGCGCTGGTGTATCTGGCGATTGCCGCCAAGTCCAACGCGGTGTACGCCGCCTACAACGCGGCGCGGGCGTTTATTGCCGGTGATGAATCGCGGCCGGTGCCCATGCACCTGCGCAACGCGCCCACCAAACTCATGAAGTCCCTCGGCATGGGCGACAAGTACCGCTATGCCCACGATGAGGCCGACGCTTACGCGGCGGGGGAAAATTATTTTCCCGATGGCATGGCCAAACCCAGTTGGTACCAGCCCACTGATCGCGGCCTGGAAGCAAAAATCGCCGAAAAACTTGCGCGCCTGCGTGCGCTTGATTCAAAATCCAAGTTGTGAATTTTCAAAAATACAAGGAACGCCATGCTTGACATCCAAATGCTGCGCAAAGACTTCGCCACGGTGCAGGCCGGGCTGGCGCGGCGCGGCGCGGCCATTGACGAGGGCCAATTCCGCGCGCTCGAAGACCGCCGCAAAACCCTGCAAACCCGCACCGAGGAATTGCAGGCGCGGCGCAATGCGTTGTCCAAACAAGTGGGCGTGCTCAAAAGCCGGGGCGAAAATGCCGACGCGGTGATGGCGGAGGTCGGTGGCATCGGCGACGAACTCAAATCCAACGAAACCGCGCTGGCACAATTGCAGGAAACCCTGAATGCGTTTTTGCGGGTGATTCCGAATATCCCGCGCGCCGATGTTCCCGAGGGAAAAAATGCCGACGACAATGTCGAGGTGCGCCGCCACGGCACCCCGCGTGTGTTTGACTTCACCCCGAAGGATCACACCGACATCGGCGAGGCTCTCGGCGGCATTGATTTCGCCACCGCCGGCAAGCTGAGCGGCGCGCGCTTTTCGGTGCTCAAAGGTGGTGTGGCACGATTGCACCGCGCCATCGCCCAATTCATGCTCGATGTGCATACCAGTGAGCACGGCTACACCGAAGTCTATGTGCCCTACATGGTCAGCACCGAATGCGCGGATGACGTGTCGAGCCTGGCGAAATTCAAGGACGATTTATTCAAGATTGAGGGGCGTGATCTTTATTTGATCCCCACCGCCGAATATCCGGTCACCAATTTTGTCCGCGACAGCATCGTTGAGCTTAAAACCCTGCCGCTGAAATTCGCCTGCCACAGCCCGTGTTTCCGTTCCGAGGCCGGCAGCTATGGCAAGGACACACGCGGCATGATTCGCCAGCACCAATTCGACAAGGTCGAGATGGTGCAGATTGTCACGCCGGAACAATCCACCGCCGCGCACGAGCAATTGACCGGCCACGCCGAAGCCATCCTGAAAAAACTCGAATTGCCGTTTCGCACCATGCTGCTGTGCACCGGTGACATGGGCTTTGCTTCCGCCAGAACATACGATCTGGAAGTCTGGCTGCCCGCGCAAAACACCTACCGGGAAATTTCCAGTTGCTCGAACTATGAGGCCTTCCAGGCGCGGCGCATGCTGGCGCGTTTCAAAAACGCCCAGGGCAAAACCGAAATCCTCCACACCATCAACGGCTCGGGTCTTGCGGTCGGGCGCACGCTGGTGGCGATTTTGGAGAATTATCAAAACGCCGATGGTTCGGTGTCGATACCAACGGTGTTGCAGCCTTACATGGGCGGATTGACGAAGCTGGCAGCAACGGCCTGAACCCATTTTTCGATCATTCGTGCATTGGTTGTTGAGGCAACACTTCAAAAAACGTTATTCCAGCGGAGCTGGAATCCAGCACCTTGTATTGCCAAATAACGATTGGACTGCCTCAGGGCGTGACGCTGGGACGACGGGTTGCGTGAAGTGAATTGATTGCGCAATGATCGAAAATTGGAACGATCCAACCGACCTTGCCGCGCATTATTTTTTGGCGGACAGCCCGCGCATGCCAGTATTGGCGCGTTTGCGTTCATGCGCGAGCGCCGCGTCGTCGAGCAATGACACTTCCCGGTTGGAGGCATGCGGTTTTTCCAGGCGCGTCAGCATGTCGGTGTAGTTGCGGATGTTCTCGACGAATTGCACCGCTTCGTCACCGCGGCAAAAACCATATTTGCTGGCCTCAAAAAATTCCGGCTCGCGCAGTTTCGGGTATGCCTTGCGCACGTCCAGCCAACTGTCGGCGTTGAGGCCCAGCCGCGCGGTGAGGATGCGGGCGTCCTCCAGATGCCCGTAGCCCTGGTTGTAGGCGGCCAGCGCCAGCCAGGTGCGGTCTGGCTCATTGATGCGCGGCGGCACGGTATCGCGCAACAGCGCAATGTATTTGGCACCGCCGATGATCGATTCACGCGCGTCCAGCCGGTTTTTGACTTTCATCCGGTCGGCGGTGTCCTCGGTCAACATCATCAGGCCGCGCACCCCCGTGGGCGAGGTGGCAAACGGATCCCAGTGTGACTCCTGGTAGCCCACCGCCGCGAGGATGCGCCAGTCGATTTCGGTGAGCTGCTGGGCCTCGTGAAAGTGCGCCTTGTATTTGTGCAACTCGGTTTGGATTTTGTTGAGCAACACCTCGGTGTCCACCGGATGGATGCGGTTGACATGGCCGTAGTAGCGGTCCATCAGGCGGTTGAGTGTGCCGTTGGCGCGGATTTTTTCAAAAAATCGCAGCGTGCTTTGTTGCAGGTCGTGATCGGCGGCGGATGAAAACGCCCAGGCGATTTTTGCCTCGCGGCCGATGTTGAAGGCGGCGGCCAGTTCCGGGTGCAGGCGTTTGCCGACCGCAAAGGCGTAGGTATCCACCAAGGCAATGTCCGCCTGTTTTTTGTCGAGTGCCACCAACAATTCGTCAGGGCTGGTTTCGTGCGGCAGCACTTCGATGGCGAGGGTGGGGGTATTGCCGGTCAGGTCGCGGGCAATGTCATGCGCGGGGGTTTCGGCGATGACCACGATTTTGCGCCCGCCCAGATCGCCGATGTTTTTCGGGCGTTTGTCAGCCGTGTGGTAAACCAGTTGGTACTGGAGGGTTTTATAGGCCGGGCCGAATGCAAACTGCTGGCGCAGCTCGGGGGTGGGCGACAAGCCGGCGGCGGCGATGTGCGCGCGGCCGGCGCTGAGCTGGTTGAGCAATTTGGCATAGCTGGGCATCACTTTGAAGCTGATGGTGATGCCGAGTTCCTTTGCCAGCATGGTGGCAAGGTCGTGTTCGAATCCGGTCAGCCCGGCCGGCCTGGCAGGATCCGTGTTTTTGTTGTCTGCGGCTTTTTCCACCCACTGTGCGGTGGTGGGGCCGCGCAGGGTGAGCACCACGATTTCACCCGAGACACGTGGCGCGGCAAGGGGTGCCGCCAGCCAATTCGGGGCGAAGTCCGACCGGCGCAAGCCCAGCCCCGCGAACAGCAACACGGCGATGATGCCGATTGCAAAAAAAATGGCAAGGCGCGCTTTCATGGCGCTAGTTTAGACGGTTGCGGGTTGCCACGCGATGCGATAATGAGATGCGTTTTGCCATTCATTTTTCCATTGCCATGACCAAAATTGTCACCATTGTTCCTGCTGCCGGCGGCGGCACCCGCATGGGGGATGCGCTGCCCAAGCAGTACCGCGGGCTCAACGGGGTGCCGATGATATTTCATACCCTGGCGGCGTTTGGCGGGGTGTCGCGGGTCAGCAATATCATTGTTGTCATCAATGCCGATGACCGGCATTGGGATGATTTGTTTGCCTCGCATGTTGCCGCCTGGAAAGACAAAATCAGGA
>JANPNJ010000428.1:0-3871 GCA_031427395.1 Burkholderiales bacterium | reverse complement strand
AGCGGAATTGGATTCGTTACGAGACAGTCCAGAATAAAGGCGGACGGAAATTCGTTAGATGGCAGACGACGAACTGATGAAGGGCATGTCCCAAATATCTATAGATGATAACATAGAGAACAGAGGTGATGAGGGCGATGTTGATCAGACTTTAATATAAATGGTAGATAGCGTCTTGTCCCTAAAGTCTTCAGCTCAACGATCCGTCTCGATTGCATTATTTCGACAGAAAACGAACCTAATAACACCTACCTGAGTTCCAATAGTATGGTCGACTGACCGAGCAATATCGAGATATTGCGAGGAGTGAGAGCGGGGTTTCGCGCCATGAACTGCTTCATGGCGTGCCGCACGAACCGCCCCGACTCTGGCGGGGCGCAAGAGTGGAAAAGGACCGCTCAACCGCCCGCTATCGAGCGCGCAGGCCATCACTCTCACGAAGTACAATTTGCATTGGCCGGAACTGTCGGTTGCCAAGAGCGAAGATCCATGGCAAAACGGGCCGACCTGTGAAATATGCAGGCTAGTCACACGCCATCCAAAAACTGCGCCTCAAATTCTTCCGGCGGCAGCGGCCTGGAAAAATAAAATCCCTGGTATTCATCACACTCGAGGTCGCGCAATACGCGGTATTGTTCTTCGCATTCCACCCCTTCGGCGACCACGTTGAGCTTCAGCGAGTGGGTCATGGCGATGATGGCGCGGATGATGGCCTCGTCGTTGGGGTCGGCACCGATATCGCGGACAAAACTCGAATCAACCTTGATGGAATCAATCGGCAATTGTTTGAGATAGGAAAGCGAGGAGAAACCGGTGCCAAAATTGTCCACGGCAATGCCAATGCCCATCACCCCCAGCAGCTTGAGCGCGGCGGCGGCATCATCGGTGTTCTTGAGCAACATGCTTTCGGTCAGCTCAAGCACCACATCGTGCGCGTCCAGCCCGGATTTTTTGAGCGCGCCCTCGATTGCCGCCACCAGCCGTTTGGGGTCAAACATCTGGCCTGCCGACAAATTGACGGCCACGGCAAAATTGCGTCCGGATTTTTTTTGCCACGTGGCCACCTGCCGGAACGCCTCCTCAATCACCCATTCGCCGATGGGCACAATCAGCCCGGAATCCTCGGCCACACCGATAAATTGATCGGGCGCGATCAACCCCAGTTTCGGGTGCTGCCAGCGCAACAGCGCCTCCACGCCGGTGACTTCACCCGTCGAAAAGCCGACACGAGGCTGGTAGTGCAGCGACAATTCGTTGCGCCGCAATGCCAGCTTGAGGAAATTTTCAATCGACAACCGCTCCTGCGCCTTGGCGTTCATCGCCTCGGAAAAAAACTGGTAATTGTTGCGGCCCTTGGCCTTGGCGTCATACATGGCGACGTCCGCGTGTTTCATCAGGGTCTGTGAATCCTGCCCGTCGGCGGGAAACACACTGATGCCCAGCGAGCACGAGGTGTTGAGCTGGTGCTCGCCGATCTGCATGGGCGCGGCCAGCGAGGTGATCATTTTTTCGGCGACACTTTGCGCTTCCTGCCCGTCGTTGGGCAGGTTTTCCAGAATGATGGCAAATTCGTCCCCGCCCAGGCGCGCCACCGTGTCACTGCCGCGCACACACGCCGACAGGCGGGCGGCGACCCGTTTGAGCAACTCGTCCCCCACATCATGGCCGAGCGAATCGTTGATGGTCTTGAAACGGTCAAGGTCGATGAACATGAACGCAAGCCGGGTTTCCTTGCGCGCGGCGTTGGCCAGCCCCAGTTCGAGCCGGTCGTTCAGCAACATGCGGTTGGGCAATCCGGTCAGGGCATCACGCGTGGCCAAAAACTCAACGCGCTCCTCGGCGGCCTTGCGGGCGGTGATGTTGGAGGTGGTGCCGGTCATGCGCCGCACATGTCCCCGGCCGTCGCGCTCGGTGATTTTGCCGGCGGCATGCAGCCAGATCCAGTCGCTGTCCTCACCCGGCACGCGGTAGTCGCAGGATAATTCGTTGCTGACACCGCGCAGCGCCCCGGACAATTCGGCCTGGAATTTGGATCGGTCCTCGGGGTGGGTCAGGCTGAGCACCTGCTCGCTGCGAAAGCGCACGCCCTCGCTGCCCGCGCGCCGCACACCCAGCATGTTCGCCCAGCCGTCACTGAAAAATACCTCATTGGCCGCCAAATCCCAGTCCCACAGCACCAGATTCGATCCCTCCAGCGCCAGGTCCAGGCGCTCCTTGGCATCGGTGATCTCGCGCTCGGTGCGCCGCCGCTCGGTGATGTCGCGTCCGCCGCCGATGCAATAACGTTCCCCGCCGATGTCGAGTGCGCGGCCATGAAACACATACGGTGCCTCGGCGCCGTCGCTCGACAGCATATCCGCATCCAGCGTGACCTCGTCACCGCGCTCGATCACGCGGCGGATGGCGTCCGCGACCCGCGCGCGATCATGCGGGGCAATAAAATCCACCGCCCGGCGGTGGCTGATTTCGTCGTCACTGTATGCCGTGTGTGTGCGGAAATGCCGGTTCCAGCGCACCATCATGCCATTTTTGTCAAACATGAAAAACGCACCCGGCTGGCTGTCGATGGCCGCCGCGGAAAATTCCCCTTCATGGCGCAATTTGATTTCCACTTCCTGCCGCAAGGCAATTTCGTTCTCCAGCAGTTGCTCCATTTGCAGATATTCGCGCGCCAGCACCGCCTGGTTGTCGTCCGCATGGTGGTGATCCCGCGCGGGGGTGCCGTTGCCTATTCCCGTGCCGCTGCCTCTTCCTTTTCCTCCACCTTTCTCGCCTGCCGCGCGCCGCTCGCGCCGCGCTTCGGCACGCGCCTCGAGCCTGGCGGTCACCACGTCGGCCAGATTGGCAAGCGCCTGCATTTCCCGCGCCCGCGATTCACGCGCGGCCGTGTCAAACACCGCGATGACCCCAACCGGGACGTGCTCGCGCGACAGGATCAGGGTGCCGGCGTAAAAACACAGATGCGGCGCGGAAACCACCCAGCGGTGTTCGCGCACCCGTTTGTCAGCCAGCGCGTCGTGGATCACGCTGGTGCGGGTGCCGGCGCGGCCATCAAAAGGCACCGCCAGGGTGCCGGTGGCAAATGGCGCAAAAAAGGATTCAGCCTGCGGCAGTGACGGCTGCGGCAGGCCAATCACACTCTTGAACCACTCACACGCCTCGCCCACCTGGCCTTGCCCGCCGTCTTGCTGAAAAAACGAAATGCCGGCAAAGGCAACGCCAAAAATATCGGCCGCGCGCCTGGCCAGGTCGTCAAATGCCGGCTCCGCCGGGGAGTGCAGAATTTCATACCGCCGCAAGGCATCGGTGATGGCGGGCGATGGCGGATCAGACACGTTCATCGGCGACCATTGTCCGCGCGGGGCGGCACCACAACAAGATGGGGATGCGGGAGAGTCATGGTGGCATTTTATGCTGTGTGCCACCCACACAATATGGTGCCTGCCGAACGGACGGTTTTGGCCGATATGGCCACGGCACGGATGTGGTCAATGATCGGCGCTGGCCAGATCGGCACCGCGTTTGATGTGGCGCATCGACTCTTGCGGCTTGCCGACCTGCTCCATCAGCCGTGCCAGCGTCATGTGCGCATCCAGTGTCGGCTCGAGCGCCACGCTCGCTTCGAGATAACTCTGCGCCTTGCCCCACAAGCCGATGCGCATGCACAGCCTGCCAAGCGCGGCCAGCACAGCGGGCTCGCGGGGGTGCTGTTTCAGCCAGGCCTCGGCGTGCTCAATCTGCGCGGTGGTGTTTTCGGACTTTGCCCCGGCGTAGGTCAACACCAGTGCCGCCAGCGTGCTGTCCCATTGGCCGTGGTCAGACTTGTCGATGGTTTCCTCGATGATGGCCGCCGCGTCATTGTCCAGCCCGG
>JANPNJ010000427.1:0-1965 GCA_031427395.1 Burkholderiales bacterium | reverse complement strand
TGGCACCTACCCTCGCACTTCGCCACTCAGTCTCGCAGCACGCGGCGCAGGCGGCGTGCGGTGCTTGGGTTTTGGCGGTGCCGCTGCCCGCTCAAGTCCATTCCATGCGGTTCTTGGGCCATCGCGGCCTGACAGTGGCTTCCACCATGGCTTTCCGGCACGCGCCGCTTTCAGCTTCGGTGGTCGCGTCGCGGGCTTCGGGGCTGCGTGTTTCGTTGACATCGTGCGGGCACCAGCATCAGCACGCCATGTTCTCGCTTCGTGGGCTGGGCGAGCGGGCGGCTTGTCTTGCTGTTGCGCTCACGGCTCCGGTGAGTCATCATCCGTCCAACCATAAGTTCAAGCGGACGCGCTACGCGCGCCGTTTAACACGACGTTGGCCACACTGAATGAAAAAGATAATCGACGGGATTAAGGGATTCTTCCGGACGAGCCGTCAAGAAGTACCGGAACCGATGTGGGTTGATAACTCCCAAAACCAATTCGGCGTACGTCTGCTTGACCTCCGCAGTAGCGTGTTCGGATCAACAGTCTGGACTACGAGCAAAGATATTATTGAATCCTTTTCACGAGTGCGCAGGGTAGACGGGAAGGAGTATGTGAACAAACTTCCCAAGGACTATGTTGAATTCGACTCGAATCTGAGTTTCGCGTATTCCGGAGCGCATGAAGAAGGCCCAGTCTTCAAGGCCCGAGCCATGGAAGACAAGTGGGACATGTATGTCTATGGAGAACGGCTTTATATTGCCCGGAGTTGGACGGGAACGCTATGTTTCGTAGCAGATTGCGCATTCAAGTCGAATCACGTGGAGATACACAGGATATATGCGGAGAAGACGATCATATTCGGAGATCTCCAGTACGCAGGTCGAGTAGTGGATTTTCTGATAAAGAGCCATATGTCGAACATGGTCGTGCCCCATCCATTGCCAACCAAATTGAAGCACGAGTCGACCGGAGAAGTAGCGGCCCATTCATTTGAGATGTTTGGACGTCGGGGGTTGTTCGGCAGTTTCGATGAGACCATAGGAATTCTGGGCCAACAGGCCGCTGCACCCGACGGCCAAGAGGCCGGCTGCGGGTGAGCTTTTCGTTGAGCGAGCATATCGGAGCCGATGCTCGCGCTTTCATTCTTAGGGCTCCACACACCATTAGGAGTAACGCACAATGAAAACTACACTTATCGCCCTATCCGTGGCTGTCGCCGTTGCCAGCTTGGGCGTGCCTGCAAGTTGGGCAGACTCGGCGCATCACACAATGGTCAGTCCGTCTGATCTTAAATGGGCGGACGTTCCCTCACTGCCGCCGGGCGCGAAAATCGCCGTGATCGAAGGCCCGATGAACGAGGCGGTGCCGTTTACCGTCCGCCTCAAGTTACCCGCCAACTATAAAATCCCCGCCCACTCGCATCCCGCCATTGAGCATGTCACGGTGATTTCCGGCACCTTCCACATGGGCACAGGAGACAAGCTTGATCCGTCGAAAACCAAGGCATTGTCGGCAGGTAGCTTCGCCATCATGCAGCCCAAGACCACCCATTTCGCCTGGACGAAAGACGAAACGATTGTTCAGATTCATGGCGTTGGCCCGTGGGCCATCAACTATGTCAACCCGGCGGATGACCCTAGAAAAAAATAGCGCTGCAATTGGCTGAGCTTTCGATCGACGTTTTTCTGCCAACCCGGCAGTCGAGAGGGACACCGCGACAAACGCGCGGCGCCCCTCACTTTGAATGTTCGGCGTCATGCATGGGTTAGCCACCTACGCGTGAGAAAGCAACGCATCCGTTGTGGCACCATTGATCTGCTGAAACCCGAGTGGCAGATCGCCAATCTGCTTCAGTCCCTGCACAAGCACTTTACCGAGGAGAACCGTCATGATCGTCACAGTCTTCCGTTCGCGTGTGAAGCCTGAGGTCCAGGAGGAGTACATGCAGTGGGCCAGTCGAATGAGCGAACTGGCCAA
>JANPNJ010000426.1:0-4151 GCA_031427395.1 Burkholderiales bacterium | reverse complement strand
AATTCCGGCAAACACACCACCACCTACACCCGCATGTATTGGCTGGACAAAGACTCGGCCATCATTGACTCACCCGGCATGCAATCATTTGGTTTGTTTCACTTGCAGGACGACGACATCGCCTACGCCATGCCCGAATTCCGCGCTTATTTCGGCAAGTGCAAATTCAACGATTGCATCCACACCGACGAACCCGGCTGCGCCATCATCGCAGCGGCAGAATCCGGCAAAATCGAGCCGCAGCGTTTTGCCTTTTACCAGGCGCTGATCGAGCAACAGCGCGAGTTGCGCATCACCCACCCGCAGTGGAAAAAATAATGGGCATATTGGGCTTACGCACCGTCATCTACCGCGCCACCGACCTGGCCAAAACCAAGTTGTGGTTCAGCCAATGGCTCGGTCACGCACCCTACTTCGACGAGCCGTTTTATGTCGGCTTTAATGTCGGCGGCTATGAACTGGGCCTGCTGCCCGACGGCGAAGGGGTGGCGACCTATTGGGGCGTGGATGATATTGCGGCGGAAGTCGCGCGGGTAGTGGCGCTCGGTGCCACGCTCAACGACGCCATCACCGATGTCGGCGGTGGCATCAAAACCGCGACGGTGGTTGATCCGTTCGGCAACACCATCGGCTTGATTGAGAATCCACATTTCAAGCTGGCGTGATTAATTTGCCGCATATAACCGCCGATGAACGCCGATAAAACCGAATAAAAACGTTTTTGCATATGCCTTTATCGGCGGCATTCATCGGCGTTCATCGGCGCTCATCGGCGATTAAATAAATTTGAACGACACGCGTGCCGGTGGGCTGCGCCACCCTACCTGGATGTGAGGACAGCGCTTTTCGCAAACACCGGTGCCCGCCGCGCCTGGCTCGCCTGCTCATACGCATAGGCGATGGCAATCAGCACAGGCTCGCTCCATGCCGTGCCCACAAACGAAATGCCACACGGCAGACCCTGCACAAATCCGGCCGGCACGGTGATGTGCGGATAGCCCGCCACGGCGGCGGGAGAGGAAAATCCGCCGCCGGAAAAATCACCGCGCACAAAATCGGTCAGCCACGCCGGGCTGCCGCTGGGGGCGACGAGTGCGTCGAGTTGATTATCCTTCAATGCCTTGTCGATGCCTTCCTCGCGCGAAAATTTGTGGTTGTTGGCGAGTGCATCCAGATATTCCTTGCTGTCGAGCCCGCCTTTGGCCGCTGCGCGCTGCATGTGTTCCTGGGCAAAATGCGGCATCACGCGGTCACGGTTTTTTTCGTTGAAGGCGATAATGTCGGCGAGTGATTTGAGTGGCGAGGTTGGTGCGAATTCGGCGAGGTAGGTCGCCATGCCGGCCTTGAATTCATACAGCAGCACCTCGTATTCGGTTTGGCCGAATTTGTTGGCACCGGGTAGCTCCGCCAAATCCACCAGTGTCGCACCCTGCGCCTTCAGAATCTCCAGTTGTTTTTCAATCACGGCCGACACCAGATCATTGCGCCCGCCGAATTGGCTTCTCACCACGCCAATGCGTTTGCCCCTCAACCCGTCCCGATCCAGAAAGCGGCTGTAATCCTGCGCTTTTGCCGCCGCTTCACGCGTGGCGGGGTCACGCGCATCACTGCCCGCCAACACCGTCAGCAAAGCCGCCGCGTCGGCCACCGAGCGCGTCATCGGCCCGGCGGTGTCCTGCGAATGGGCGATGGGCACAATGCCGTCGCGGCTGATGAGCCCCAAGGTGGGTTTGAAGCCGACAATGCCGTTGATGGAGGCGGGCGAAATAATGGAGCCGTCGGTTTCGGTGCCGATGGTGAGTGTGGCAAAGCCTGCTGCCATGGCCGCACCCGAACCCGAGCTGGAGCCGCTGGTGTTGCGGTCGAGCGCGTGCGGATTTTTGGTGAGCCCGCCGCGCGAGCTCCAGCCGGAAGTGGAGCGGGTCGAGCGGAAATTCGCCCACTCGGACAAATTGGTCTTGCCGAGAATCACCGCGCCGGCGTCGCGCAGGCGGCTGACAATAAATGCGTCCCTTGGTGGCTTGGCACCAACCAGCGCGAGTGAACCGGCGGTGGTCTGCATCGCATCAAACGTGGCGATATTGTCTTTCAGCAGCACCGGAATGCCGTGCAAAGGGCCGCGCACTTTGCCGGCCTTGCGCTCCCGGTCGCGTTCGCGCGCAATCACCAATGCGTCGGGGTTGAGCTCAATGATCGCATTGATGCGCGGCCCGCTTTTGTCGTAGGCTTTGATGCGGGCAAGATAGGCGCGCACCAGCGCCTGGCTGGTGGTCTTGCCCGCGCGCATCGCGGCTTGTTGCCCGGTGACACCGGCATCAACAAGTGTGGTGCTGGCGGATGGTGTGGTGGCGGCCATGGCGTTTTCTCCCAGCAAAATGGCGGCGGCGGTGGCGGTTGAAGTCTGCAAAAAAGTGCGGCGGTTGATTTTCATGGTTGCCTCATTTCATTTTGCGTCATGGTCGTAGCGTGATTTCCCGCCGCACCACGCCCGCCTTGTCATGCCGCGCCACCATCTCCACCACCCCCGACCCCTTCACCACCCACTCGGCCACCACCCGATCGGCGGTGGGGTTGGTGTCCGTCCAGAAACTCATCAGGGTGTGTTTATAGGCGCGGCCTTCGAGCTCGCCGAGGGTTTCGCGCATTTTTCCCCCGAGCAATTGGGCACCCGGTGGCAAGGTGATGTCAACAATGACCCCGCGCGATTGGCCGCGCGCCAACGCCCGCTTGGAGACATAACTCGGCAAATAGCCGGTGTTTTGCAACACCACTTTGATGGTGTGGCTGTCGTCGCCGATTTTTTCGGTCTTGATGTCCACCAGTTCCAGCTTCGGTGAAATCATGGTGTTGTAGATGAGCCAATCCGGAAATTTGGCGACTTCCTTTTCCAGCAAATGCGGCGGCGGATTGCGGAAGGCGTAAATTTTGTTCCAGCCGCCGATTTCGATTTCTCCCAATTGTGGATGATCGAATTTTTTCCACGCCACATAACCCTTGCCATCGAGCGCCGCATCCGACCATGCCAGCATTTTCAGATCATCCTCGACCGGATGATCGCGGAACCAGTCGATGTATTTGTAATCGGTGATGCCGGCTTCGCGCATTGGGCACCAGATTTCCACGGTCCACTCGTAGAGTCCCAAGTGATCGTAGATCCAGTCAAAGGTGCCGGAGATGACATCCTTGGGGTGATAACGAAACTCGTGATAAACACTGATGGCAGGATACCCCGTGAGCGTGGCACCCTTTTCGCCCTGCTCCTTGTACGCCCACAAATCCTCGGCCGGCATTTCGTCATCCGGCTGGGTGGAAAACGGCCGCAGCAACACGCCGCTCCAGGTGTGGAACGACAGGCCGCCGCAAATATTGTTGTGATGGGTGATGAAATGCACCACCGCGCGCACTTCCGGCTCCGAGGTCGGATACGGCCCCGCGCCGAGTTGCTCGAATTCCTGCCGCCAGCCGGAGGGAAAATTGCGGTTGAGATCGAGGCCCTGTTTGTCGCGGTTGACCTTCACCGTATAGCCGTCGTAGTCACGCAGCCGCCCCTCGGGCATCAGCCGGTAGTAGCTGCCGCCATATTCGTCCGGCTCACGCGCGACCATCAGCCGCGGCTCGGTGGCGTGACACTTCCAGTTGCCGTTGGCGTCCGCAATGCGCATCGACAAAATACGCCCGTCACCGTCAATGTCCTCGATGTCGAGGCCGTCAACCGGATCTTCCTCAAACGGATAGTTGCGGGTGGAGGAACGAATCAGCTTGGGCGAATCTCGCATCGACCATTCCGCGCCATCGGGATTCATGCGCGGGCAAATGTAGATGGTGCGGGTATCGAGGCAGCGGCTGATGTCGTCACGCGTGCCGAATTGTTTGACCAGGGTGTCAATAAAATAAAGTGCGGCCACGCCTCCGGCCAATTCACTCGAATGAATATTGGCGTCCACCCAGTAAGCTGGTTTGTCAGATGCCGCACCAATAGCCGTGTTTGAGGCAGAAATGACCCAAATGTCGCGCCCCTCGTGGCTTTTGCCGATTGATTCGATACTCAACAAAGCCGGGTAGGCGGCGACATAGGCGTGCAGGATGTCGGAAAATTCGGTGTAGCGATAGAAGCGGTCGAAGCGGACGTCGGAAAGGTTCATGGTTGTGAT
>JANPNJ010000425.1:0-1961 GCA_031427395.1 Burkholderiales bacterium | reverse complement strand
CGCTGCCGTTAACGCTCAGCAACTCGGCAAACTGTGCACCTTCAATCAGCGGGGCACGGAATTCACCGTAAATGTCCTTAACGGTGTAACCGCCGCTCAAACCAATAGTCGGCCCACCCTGGCCAAACAAATCGCCGGTGGTGAATGCCGTGTCAGTATCCAATGTCAGTTTTTCTGCGCGGCGCTCAATACCAAAGGCAACACCAATGCCGTTTTTCGCGCCCGGCATTTTCCAGCCATAGTCACCAAGGTCGGAATTAATCGATGCGCCCTGCACCTCTTGTTCCGTCGAACCCTTTTGGAATCCTGGCGTTTGCATGTAGGCGAGTGCGGCAGGTGTCACGCCACCGAGTGACCAAATGTTGTAAGGCACGCATGTTCCACCGGATCGGCAAACGATGTTGCCGGCACCATCACGCACTGCGTCCATGGCCAATACTGAACGCGAGATTGAGAAGTCATTTTTGTAGGTTTCCTGGTAAACGACTTTTGCGCTTTGTGCAAAAATGTCGTAATTCCAGTTTTTCATGAATTCCCCCTTCATGCCCAAGACCATGCGGAATGAGGTATGGCGAATGTCGTCCTGACGGCCGCCACCTTCCACGTTGCGACGCAATATGAATGCCTCTGCCGTGCCGGTGGTGCCGACACAACCCAAATCGCGGCGCCAGTCAGCGGAAAGCAGGGGGTTGTTGCAACTAATGGCGTTGGCTCCCGAGGCGTCGAATCCAAATAGACCGCTTGGCGCGATCTGCGCAACAGTGCGATCATCGTGGAACGAAAATTCCGAATACACTTTGGTCGCATTGGTCACATCGTAATTTGCGCTGGCATTAAATCCGTAGCGCTCAGACGGGCGCTGGAAATAATTCAACGGGCCGAAGTTGTATTGATCATTGGCGGCGACCCAGGCGCGGGTGTTGCCGGCGGCGTTGGCGGCCGTGCGGTTGCCTGCGGCGACAATAAAACGGCCAGGGAAGCTGGTGCTGGAGCCACCGCAACGGAAACCAGGGCCAAAGGCAATGCCGTTAAAGGTCGCGGCGGTTGTGCTGGTCGCGTTGCCGAGGGAGCAGGCACTGAAATCACGCTCGGACTGGAGCACGGCATCTTCCTTTTTCCAGTTGAAAAACGCCGTGGCATTGCCTTTGCCGTTGGCAAAATTTCCACCCATCAACAAATTGACATCGTTGATTTTGCCATCTGATCTGATATTGCCCGGTATTTTGAACTGGGCGGTGTTGGTGATTGAGCGGGCGCGGATCATGGCAGCGGCACCGGTATCATCACCTTGATCGTGGTTGTAGAAGCTGGTGTTGGCTTCGATCTGAACGCCTTCAAACTTGTCGTTCATGATGAAATTCACCACGCCGGCAACGGCATCCGAGCCGTAAACGGCACCGGCACCACCAGTGAGGATTTCAATGCGCTTGATAAGCGGTGCCGGGACTTGGTTCAAGTCGGCGGCAAAGGTGCGCGGGCTGCCTGGCGGCAAACGACGACCGTTGACCAGTACCAACGTGCGGGTGGAACCGAGACCACGCAGATTGACTGTCGCGGTGCCGGTTGCGCCATTGGAGATGCTGGCGCCTTGGGCGGCAAATACCTGTGGCAGGTTGTTCAGCAGATTCTCAACCGAGCGCAGACCATCGGCTTTGATGGCGGTGGCATCGATGGTGGTGATCGGGCTGCTGCTTTCGAGGTTGGCGGACGGGATACGCGTGCCGGTCACTTCAATACGCTCGACTTTTTCTTCGGCTTTTGGTGTCGCCTGCTGGGCGAAAACCGGGCCGAACATGCTGGCGGCGAGCGCGCCTGCAACGGCTGCGGGCAGGATTCTTAGCTTTAACTTCATTGCATAACCTCCGTGATTTGGAACCAACAAATGAATCAACCACCAGCCCCAATCCTCGCCAAAATCGACGAAAAATTGAAACGTGACAGTCACGAATTGGAAAACATTG
>JANPNJ010000424.1:0-2104 GCA_031427395.1 Burkholderiales bacterium | reverse complement strand
CAAAACCAGCCCGGCAACCACATGCTGATAACCAAAATATCTTTTCATATTGCCTCCAGTGGAAAAAAAACCCGGCAGCGCCGGGTTTTGGGTATCAATGGTCAATTTGATCATCGATACAGATGCTCATTTATTGACGGGCGACTCCGGATCCATCAACAGCGCCACCAAATCCTTGATCTGCGTTTCCGTCAAAATTTTGTTGTGGCCGAAACGCGGCATGTTCGAGCACGCCGAATAGGCTTGGGCGTTGTAGATTTTTCCGTAGGCGTATTTGGCGGTCTCCGCCGTGTAGCCACGGATTTTGCCGAATTGCGTGAGGCTGTTGCCGATGGTGCCAAAGGAAAGTTCCTGCGGGGAAAGCTTGTGGCAGGCGTAGCAATTGGCACCGCTCGGGTTGGCCGGATTGTCGGTGAATTGCATGCCCACGCCGGACTGCGCGATGCGCTCGCCGGCTTTCCAGTCGCCCATGTATTTGCCATCGGCCGGAAACGGGATCGCCTTCATGTTTTCCGCTTCCAACTCCTTGGTCAGCGCCTTGGGCATAGGTGTCATGGCGTATTTGGTGCAGGCGGCCATGGTCTTGTCCTGCTTGAGGCGATCGAGCTTGGCCTGGCCGCGCTCGTTGAACGAGCCGGTCATGACTTCCGTGGCGCGGTCGGTGGCGGGCTGTTTGGCCAAGGCATTGACCGCGATTGACGATGCCGCAAAACACAGGATGATCGCGTGGATATGATTTTTTTTCATGATTGTCCCCTGTGCCTATCGCTTGATTGAGGGTGCGTTGAACACGCCACCGTTGGCATTGCGCGCCAAAAAGGTCGTCAATGCGACGGAACCTTCGGAGGTGAATTCGAGTGCGGGAAAACGCTGCTGGCGAAAACAGTCAAACAGCCGCCACTGGAAAGAGCGCAATTCGCCCTGGCTCACGCGATACGCCGGCCACGCGGTGTAGGCCTGCTGTGCGGGCAAGGTCTTGGTGAGATTGGGCAGGTCTTGCAGGCGAATACGGATATTGTCCTGTGCATGGCAGGTGGCGCAGGAAAAATCGTGCGGGCCGCCGCGATGGAAAAATATCTTTTTGCCGATGTCAAAAGCTGCTTTTTCCTTGGGGTGTTTCAGCGCCACATTCATTTTCACGCCGCGCGAATTGGCGGTGACATAGGCCACCAGCGCTTCCATGTTGGATTTGTTTTCCGGCGAGCCAAACGGCGCGCGTTTGGCCTGGTCATAGGTAAAGCCCTGCAATATCACCAAGCACGAGACCAAGCGCGACTCCAGATCCTGAACCTTGTCGGTATCGGCAAAATAGCGCGGCAATTGCGCATAGGTGCCTTTGACCACCCCTTCGCCCAGACCCAAATCACAGGCTTCAAGCGAAGCGTTTTTGGGTCCGCGTTTTTGTTTCCAGAGTGCTTCCCCGCGTGCTTCCCATAAATCAGCCGGGTTGCCATCCGCCAGCGCCGCGCGGTATTTTTCAATTTCAAGAATGGTGGCGTCGGTGCTTTTTGCCGCGGCGGCGGGTGTGACGGGTGCTTTGGCCGCAGCTTTGGCCGCAGGTTGTGCCTCGGCACCGCCAGTTGAAAACAAGAGCGCGGACAACAGCGCCCATCCTGCCGCTTGCTGTGTGATTCGGGAAAAATTCATGGGGTCTCCTCCAATATATTGTGGCAACTCAGTGTGGCAACTCAGGCGGCCGCTGCCATGCATGGCATGCGGCCGGTTTGGTTTTTTTGTGTGATTACGGCTTCAGATACACATACCCTTCCCTGGCCTGCAATCTCGCCACTTCCGCCACACCGCTGGGAACCAGCTTGGCTTCCTCAATGACTTTCTTGGGGTCGATCATGCGGCGCTCCAGGGTGATCTTGCACACGCGGAAATCCACACCGCGCTTGACCAGCTCCTGCACATTGGCCGCATATTCATTGCCGGCCTTGTCTTTGGCGCCGTCGAGCAGAAAGTCCACGCCCAGGGCATGGGTGACCACCGTGATTTTTGCGGTCGCATCGGCCGACAAATGATTGCGGATGTTGCGCAGGGCAGAGGTGGATTGATCTGTGCCTTCGCTCAAGTGATAGACCACTTTCACCGGGGCATCGGC
>JANPNJ010000423.1:0-2284 GCA_031427395.1 Burkholderiales bacterium | reverse complement strand
TCGTAACATGCGACAGAACCTGCTGTTTGCGTTTATCTACAACGCGCTGGGTGTGCCATTGGCGGCGGGTGTGTTGTACCCCGTAACCGGCTGGCTGCTGTCACCGATGATCGCCGCGCTGGCCATGAGCCTGAGCTCGGCATCAGTGGTGTTTAACGCGCTGCGGTTGAATCGCATAGATGAAAAATTTGCAAAACACCAGCATTGACGAGGTGTTTCACGGCAAAATGGCTGAAACAGAGCGCCCAATGGCGCTTTTCATAAAATATAATGTCCGACAACGCCTGTCATTGCCGAGTTTTCGCGAAACAATTCCACGCTGACCACTTCACCTGCCATCACCCTGCACCATCAGAAAACAATGGGATGAAGCCTAACCTCCTGCGATACCAGATTCTGGCGACGGAATGGGTCGGTTCATTGCGTAGTTAGAATTTAAGACCCCACCAAAAGCAGAATGATAACTTTTAACTCATTGTTTTATATTGATTTACCGTAATTAATGATATATCCTGCATTTTTACGGTAAATTGATTGCCATGGAATTCAGTTCAGAACAACTCAGGGGGCTGGTTAATGCCGGTCAGCTCTACGAAGAGCTGAAAGCCGTGCGTGTTCCCCTGTCCAAATTGCCGGGCGGAATGTATTGGCGCGTCATCAATAGCCGGGAATACCTCTACCAATATTACACAGGGCAAACAGGGAAACAGCACACGAAGTCGCTGGGTCCGCGCTCGGATGCGACCGCAGCCTTGCATGAGGAATTCGGCGCAAAAAAGAAAGACCTGCTTGCCCGCTGTGCGGGCATAGAAGGACGAATCAAAGAGCTTGCCCCTGTTTGGCGCGCGCTTCGCCTGCCATCCATTGATCGTCAGGCAGGCGACATCCTCAGAGCCTTCGACCAGATGAACTTCGGTGGCCGCAATGTGCTGACGATCGGCACCTATGCCCTGAAAGCCTATGAGGTGGAGGCGGCAACCAACTTCTCCACCGGCATGGATGCAACAGATGATTTGGATTTCACAATCATTTTTGGCGCGGTATCAGCCGCCACTGGCGAGTCCGTCATGGCCGACACGCATGATGATCCGACCGGATTGCCGCGACAATTGCTGTTGACCCTCAAGCGGGTGGATTCCAGCTTTATCGTTTCGACCTCAAGTCCCAAAACTGTTGTCAACAACAAGGGCTATCGGGTCGATTTGCTGACCAGTGAAGCGGATGCGCGGCAGATGGTCGGCGTGCTGCCATGGCGGCCGGAGGGGCTGAAGGGCCAGGACTGGCTGCATCTCGGCCGCCCAATCCGCCAGATCATTATTGATTTTCAGGGCTGGCCAGTCCCGGTTGATGCGCCTGATCCACGTTATTTCGCGCTGCATAAATTATGGCTGGGCAGGCAATCCACGCGATCAGCCGCCAAACGGCCAAAGGATCAGCGTCAAGGTGCGGCGTTGCTTCGCGTCATCAAAGATCACATGCCCCACTATCCGCTGGATGTTGAATTCTTGAACGCGTTGCCACAAGACTTGCGCAGCGAGTTTGAAATGCAATCCAGCTAAACCCCGCCACCAATTTCACAAAAATAATTGCGCTGTCCAACTCATCTGCGGGGGGTGGCGTTATATGCGGACTTGGGCAGCTTGCAGAACAGTCACAACAACGCAGCCAGTTTTGGCCAAGCCCTCAAAGTCTCGGCGTAACCTGCGGCAATCAACTGCCCGCTGGAATTTGCCTTGCCGATCAAGGGATGTAGATTCATGCGGATGGCAATGTCGGCATGGCGGATTTGTTCGTTGATGAGCGCGTTGCCCATGATGTGCATGCTCTGGTAAACCATGCCTGCGAGCCCGCTCACGGGTTCTTCGTTCGGGCGAAACGCGACATCCACGCCGATGACAATGTTGGCTCCCATCTCCCGCGCCGCGATCACCGGCACCGGTTCGGTCAAGCCACCGTCGACCAGCTCGCGGCCGTTGATTTTCACCGGTTCAAACTTCACCGGGATGCTGCACGAGGCGCTGATGGCTGCGCTGATTGAGCCATGACGCAGCATCACGCGTTCCCCGGTGGCAATGTCGGTGGCGATGGCGGCAAAGGCAATGGGCAATTGTTCGATCTTCCGTGTCCCCAGCACCGCGTCGATTTGCGCGCGCAATTTGGTGAGTTGCATCAGTCCCTTTCCCGACCATGCCATGCTGGTCACACCTGGCCATTCAATGCGGCGGATGATCGCCTCCATCTGATCAAGCGGCAATTTCGCGGCTGCCAGGGCACCGACAATGGC
>JANPNJ010000422.1:0-6368 GCA_031427395.1 Burkholderiales bacterium | reverse complement strand
TTGGGGAATTGGCTTGTACTGGATGTGGCGTCGCTTTCCCAATCCATCCGCCGCCGCGTCAAAAAACTCGCCGCCGGTGAATTGCCCGCATCGATGGATTTGCCCGACAACTGGAGCGCGCCGGACGCCATGGCGCAATTGACCCGCCTGCACCAGCGTTGGTGCGAGCCGTCCACCAGCCGGACGGTTGCCAACGCCTCCACCCATCAACAAGTGATTGTCACCTTTGGCATGGCCGAGATACATTTTTTCCTGTCGGGAGATTTGTTTGAACAGCCCGGTGTCAAGCGCGAAATGTCGCGCCAGGAAATGAGCGACATTGCCATGTTCGGGCGCGTATCCGAATCCACCATTCGCGCCCGTTATGCCGAATTCAATTACGGCTCGGAAACCTGGCCGGTGGTTGACGAATCGCGCGGGTTATGGCGCGTCGCCCGCCCTGCCAACAGCGGTCGCGGCATGGCCATCGGCCGGTTGGTTGGGGTGCGCCTCAATGGCGGCAGCGATGATTTTTATCTGGCTGTGGTTCGCGGACTGATGGAAGACACGCCCGGCCAATTCACCGTCACCTTGGCGATGTTGCCGGGAAAACCAGAGGCGATCTCGGTGCGCGCCAGTGACGACAAATCACGCCGCGCCACTTACACCCAGGGCTTTCGCCTGTCGCCCATGGGCGCACTCAGCATCCCGGAGACCCTCATCATCCCGTCCAACCTGGCGGCACGCGGCCGTGGTGTGGATATTTTTCACCCCGGACACGGCAGCCCCAAACAAGTCAACGTGCTTGAATTTGTCGAACGCGGCAGCGACTTTGATCGCGTGACCATCAGCGGGTGACAGGTTGGTGTGGTGTGTGATGATCGAAATCGTTAACCGCCGATGAACGCCGATGAATACAAAACAAGTCCTGGGTTTGGTCTTATCGGCGTTCATCGGCGGTTCCAAAACGCAAATTTTTGGTAGGGTGGGCGTAGCCCACCATCATCGCAAACGGTGGGTTGCACCCACGACTAGGTTTGGACTTGTCGGCGGTTATCGGCGTTCATCGGCGGTTCCAAAACTCTAAGATTCAACCGCATCCAAAACAGCCGCTGCCGCATTCACCCCCGCCTGCTCAAAAATTTCCACCATGCAGGTGCGGCGCGCACTCGGTGAGGGGAGCGAAGCGACCATGGTGCGGAAGTCGCCGCAAACCCACCGTTTAGGATTCAACCGCATCCAAAACCGCCACCGCCGCATTCACCCCCGCCTGCTCAAAAATTTCCACCATGCAGGTGGGCGAGGTAACGTTCACTTCGGTCAGGCAGTCGCCAATGATGTCGAGGCCGACAATCATGAGGCCGTCAGCTTTGAGTTGCGGCCCCAGCGCCTCGGCGATTTCGCGTTCGCGCGCGGTCAAGGGCATGGCCACGCCGCGCCCGCCGGCGGCGAGATTGCCGCGCGTCTCGCCGGCTTTGGGAATGCGCGCCAGGCTGTGTGAAACCGGCACGCCGTTTACCACCAGCACCCGCTTGTCACCTTTGGCAATGTCGGCGAGATAACGCTGCGCCATGATGGTCGATGCGCCGTATTGGGTCTGCACTTCAACAATGGCGTTGCGGTTGGGGTCATCATGGCGCACCCGGAAAATCGAGGTGCCGCCCATGCCGTCGAGTTTTTTCAGGATCACGTCGCGGTGAGTGTCGATGAAGGCATGTATTTCAGCGAGGCCGGATGCAATCAAGGTCGGCGCGATGAATTCCGGGAATTTCAAAATCGCCATTTTTTCGTTGTAGTCGCGCAATGCCGCCGGGCGGTTGATGACGCGCGCGCCCTGCGATTCGGCCAAGCCCAGCAGCAGGGTCGCATACAGGTATTCCTGGTCAAACGGCGGGTCTTTGCGCATCAACACCGCATCAAAATCCGTCAGCGCCAGGTCAACCGGTGATTCGGCGCGATACCAGTTGTTGTTGTCGTCTGACAGTGTCAATTCAACACAGCGCGCGGAAACAGCCTGGCCATGGCTCAAGATGTCGCGCGCTTCCAGCGCATACACCTCATGGCCGCGCGCGGCGGCCTCACGCATCATCATCACCGACGAATCCTTGTAGGCTCTGAGTCCGGCGAGGGGATCAACCACAAAAGCAATTTTCATAAAAATGATGCCGCCTATTCCGCTGCAATGGCGGAAGGTACCATCTGCTTTTGCGTGGCCAACACGGATTTTTTGTCCATCATTTCGCCGAGCATCACCAGCTCTTTTGCCGCCGCCAGCATCGCCAGCCGCGCCACCACGCCATAGGTGTAAAAACGATTCGGCGGCGCGTCTGGCGCGCTGCCGCAGTCGGGTGAGTGGCAATCGGTTTCAAACGCCAGCGGCACAAAACTCATGCCGCGTGAGTTGAGGTTTTCATCAATGCCACGGTCGGTGTTGACACGGTAAAAGCCGCCGACCACAAATTGGTCGATCATGTACACCACCGGCTCGGCGACGGCATCGTTGACGCGCTCAAAGGTGTACACCCCCTCCTGGATAATCACTTCATTGACTTCCAGCCCCTCCTTGACGACCGCCATTTTGTTGCGCTCCTTGCGATTGAGCTCGCGCACATCGTCAGCCGAGCGCGCCGTCAACACCCCCATGCCGTAGGTGCCGGCGTCGGCTTTGACAATCACAAAGGGTTTTTCCTTGATGCCATAGTGGTCGTATTTGGCCTGCACTTCCTTCAACACCGCATCCACATTGGCGGCGAGGCAATCCTCGCCTTCCTTGGCCGAAAAATTCACCCGCCCGCACTGTGAAAATTCCGGGTTGATGAGCCACGGGTCGATATGGATGAGCTTGGCAAATTCATCGGCCACATGGTCGTAGGCGTGGAAATGCAGTGTCTTGCGGCGGTTGGTCCAGCCCGAATACAAGGGCGGCACAATCGCCTGCTCAATGCCTTCGAGCATCGGCGGCACACCCGCCGAGAGATCATTGTTCAACAACACCGCGCACGGATCAAAGCCCGCCACGCCGACCCGGTTGCCAATGCGCACCACCGGCTCCAACGTGAGCTTGTCACCGTTGGGCAAGTCGATGGTGGTGGCTGTGGTGATGTCGGGGTTTATCGAGCCCACGCGCACGTCGAGCCCGGCACCTTCGAGGATTTTTTTGATCGCGGCAACATTGGTCAGGTAGTACAAATTGCGCGTGTGGTTCTCCGGGATCAACAAAAAACGTTGTTTGTCCGGGCAGATTTTTTGCACGGCGGACATCGCCGCGTGAACACACAGCGGCAAAAAATCCGGGTTCAGATTGTTGAAGCCGCCGGGGAAAAGATTGGTGTCAACCGGTGCCAGCTTGAAGCCGGCATTGCGCAAATCGACCGACGAATAAAACGGCGGGGTGTGGGTCTGCCATTGCGCGCGGAACCAGCGTTCGATGACCGGGCGCGAATCAAGGATTTTTTGTTCCAGCTCAAACAACGGTCCGGCGAGTGAGGTGGTCAGATGTGGAACCATGGTTTTCCTTGCGCTGGATGCTGATTCGTCTAAGTTGCGGCGGCGGGTTGGAATTGCAAGTCAATTTTGCCGCAACACCAATCAGGCGCACGAGTTTACTCCATCACCTCCGGCGAGTCGGTTTGGCTGCGCCATTTGTTACAATCCCCTCCTTTCCGCCGCCCCCATCATGCACATTCATATCCTCGGTATTTGCGGCACTTTCATGGGCGGCCTCGCGGCACTCGCCAAACACCTGGGGCATCACGTCACCGGCTGTGACGCCAATGTCTATCCGCCCATGTCCACCCAGCTCGAAGCACTCGGCATCGGCTTGCACGAGGGCTTTGACGCCGAACAGCTCGATGTGTTCAACGCCGATATTTATGTGATCGGCAATGCCATGACACGCGGCAAGCCGATCATCGAGGAAATCCTGAATCGCGGCCTGCGTTATGTTTCCGGCCCGCAATGGCTGGGCGAGAATGTCTTGCAGGGTCGCTGGGTGTTGGCGGTGGCGGGCACCCACGGCAAAACCACCACCGCCTCCATGCTGGCGTGGATACTCGACTACGCCGGTGTGGCACCGGGTTTCTTGATTGGCGGCATCGCCAAAAATTTCGGCATCTCGGCGCGCATGCCCAAAGGCGACTCGCCGTTTTTTGTGATTGAGGCCGACGAATACGACACCGCGTTTTTTGACAAACGCTCCAAGTTTGTCCACTACCACGCGCGCACCGTGGTACTCAACAATCTCGAATACGACCACGCCGATATTTTTCCCAACATCGAGGCCATCGAGACCCAGTTTCACCACCTCGTGCGCATCGTGCCGGCCAATGGCCTGGTGGTGGCCAACGGCAGCGAGCCGCATCTGGCCAACGCGATTGACAAGGGCTGCTGGACGCCGATTGAATATTTTGGTCCGGGCATGTTGTGGGATTTCCGGCGCGGCGAGGATGAACGTCAGTTCAGCGTGCGCTACGACGAAAAAGACCGCGGCAGCGTCACCTGGGAGTTGACCGGCGCGCACAACAAAATGAACGCGCTGGCCGCCGTCGCCGCCGCGCGCCACGCCGGTGTGCCGGTAAAAATCGCCATCGAGGCGCTGAATTTGTTTGAAGGTGTGGCGCGGCGCATGGAAGTGCGCGGCGTGGTCGGCGGCATCGACAACGGCATCACCGTCTATGATGATTTTGCCCATCACCCCACCGCCATTGCCACCACCCTGGCCGGCCTGCGTGCCCGCGTCAACCAGCAGCGCATCATTGCCGTACTCGAGCCGCGCTCCAACACCATGAAGCAGGGTGCCATGCGCAACGCGCTGCCCGGCTCGCTCGCCAACGCCGACATCGTCTTCATCTACGCCCACAACCTGGGCTGGGACGCCGCCGAAACCTTCACCCCGATTGGCGCCAAGACGGGCGTGTTTGATTCCCTCGACGTGCTGGTGGCAGCACTCACCGCCATGGCACAGCCAAATGATCACATCGTGGTGATGAGCAACGGCGGCTTTGGTGGCGTGCATGAAAAAATTCTCGCCGCGCTGGCGGGGAAATTTTCATCGAAATAGCAAAGTGCAACAACAGAGCGCGTTTTCAGGCATAAATGCCGCGAACGCCGCTATGGTATTTGTGTTTGCATATTTTTAACCAGCATATATCGGTAACGCGGGGTGGCGATTCATCTCGACCCACAACAATGCCCCGTATAATTTTCGTTTTATTCACATCGCCACACGCCTCGCCAAACTGCCCACAACATGAATGTATTTTTTGAAGAAGACGGCGGATTCAAAGTCGCGCGGGTGATGGAGGATATTGGCACTTCGCTGCAAGTCGAGGCACCCACCGGCAAGCGCAGCAAGATCAAGGCCAACACGGTATTGCTGCGTTTTGACAGTGACGCGGCCCCGCTCATGTCGCAAGCCGAATCGCTCGCCGCCGCCATCGACCCTGATTTTTTATACGAAGTGTGCGGCGAGGCGGAATTTTCCTTCGAAGAATTGGCGCTGGATTATTACGGCCACAAGCCCTCCGCCGCCGAAGCCGCGTCCTGCGCCATCAAGCTGCACGCGGCACCCATGTATTTTTACAAGCGCGGCAAGGGCCGTTACCAAAAAGCGCCGGCGGAAAACCTGCACGCCGCGCTGGCTTCGGTTGAACGCAAAAAACGCGAGGCCGCGGAAATGGCCGTCTGGGTGGATCAATTGACACGCGGCGAAATGCCCGAGGCCATGCGCCCACACATCAACCAATTGTTGTACAAACCGGATCGCAACACACTCATTTCCAAGGCTTGTGAAAAGGCGGTGGCTGACAGCGGCAAACCGCTGCCGCAATTGTTCTTTGCCGCCGGCGCGTGGGCGCATCGCCACGAGGTTCCGCACATGGCGCAGCACGATTTCCATGTCGGCAAATTTCTGGCGGATTATTTTCCGAAAGGCGTGCATGCCAAAGTGGAACTGGATTTAGCCCAGCCTCAGGATTTGCCACTGGCTGAGGTGGTGGCATTTTCGATAGACGACGCCGCCACCACCGAAATCGACGATGCGTTTTCGTATCGGCTGCTGGATGAAGCGCAGATTGAGGTCGGCATCCACATTGCCGCGCCCGCGCTGTATTTTCCGGCGGACGGCGCACTCGACAGTTATGCCCGCGCGCGCCTGTCAACGGTTTATTATCCGGGCGCAAAAATCACCATGCTGCCGGATGCGGTCATAACCGCGGCAACGCTGGCGGCAGGACACGACTGCGCCTGCGTGTCGCTGTACGCCTTGTTTGAGCGGCAAAGCGGCGCACTTGTCGCCACCCGCACCCTCTGTGAAAAAGTCCGCATCGGCAACAACCTGCGACTGCATGAACTGGAAACCTGGTTCACCGATGAGCTGGTGGCCACTGGTC
>JANPNJ010000421.1:0-5638 GCA_031427395.1 Burkholderiales bacterium | reverse complement strand
CGCCACACCCCGTTTTTCAACGGCTACCGTCCGCAGTTTTACTTCCGCACCACCGACGTCACCGGCGCGTTGCAACTGCCGGCCGGCACCGAGATGGTGATGCCCGGCGACAACGTCAAGATTGTGGTGCAGTTGATTGCCCCGATTGCGATGGAAGAGGGCTTGCGCTTTGCGATCCGCGAGGGTGGGCGCACAGTTGGCGCGGGTGTGGTTTCAAAGGTTGTGAAGTAAGGAAAGACAGGTGAGGAGGTGAGTTAGGTGAGGAGGTGAGGTAAAGCCGCGCAGCATGGGTTTTCTCACCTCCTCACCTCCTCACTTTCTCACCTGAAAAATAGGCCAGTAGCTCAATTGGCAGAGTAACGGTCTCCAAAACCGTAGGTTGGGGGTTCGAGGCCCTCCTGGCCTGCCAAATTTGTCATGTCGTAACAAATCTGTTGTCAAACCGGTGTCGTGTTGCATGCCAGCCTGCTTGTTCTGGTTGGTATTGGGCGCGGTGCCCCAAAGTGGTCGGGATGAAAGACAAAATTCAAATTGTTGTGGCGGTGCTGATTCTGCTTGGCGGGGTGGCGGCGTTTTATTTGCTGAGTGATAAACCCATGATCGCGCGCATTGGAGCGATGTTTGGCATTTTCATTGTCGCGGGTGTGGTCGGCTGGTTCAGCGCGCCGGGACGCGAATTTGCGACCTTCAGCAAAGAGGCCGTCGAAGAGGCCAAAAAAGTGGTGTGGCCGACACGCAAGGAAGCCATGCAGTCCACCGGCATTATTTTTGTGTTTGTTTTCATCATGGCGATTTTCCTGTGGGTGGTTGACTGGAGCCTGACCTTCGGCATCACCAAACTCATCGGACATGGTGCCTAGATGACAATGCGCTGGTATATCGTTCACGCCTATTCGGGGCAGGAAAAAAGCATCCACGCGGCGCTGGTGGAGCGCATCCGCCGTTCCGGCATGGCCGACAAATTTGGCGAGGTGCTGGTGCCGACCGAAGAAGTGGTCGAAATGAAAAAAGGTGCCAAGGCAACATCGGAGCGGCGCTTTTTCCCCGGCTACATCCTGGTGCAAATGGAGATGACCGACGAGACCTGGCATTTGGTGAAGTCCACACCAAAAATCACCGGTTTTGTCGGTGGTGTCGGCAACAAACCCACGCCCGTGCCGCAAAAGGAAATTGACCAGATCATTAATCAGGTCAAGGAGCGTGTTGAGAAGCCAAGGCCGAAGGTCTTGTTTGAGGTCGGCGAATTGGTGCGCGTCAAAGACGGCCCATTCACCGATTTCAACGGCAATGTCGAGAACGTGAATTACGACAAGTCCAAAATTCGTGTGTCAGTAGTTATTTTTGGCCGTCCGACACCGGTCGAGCTGGATTTTGGTCAGGTCGAAAAGCAGTAGCGGAATTTTTTTCATGTTTGCGCATGTTTTTGATGCGCGCATAACGATGATCGGGCGTTACCCGATCTTTACCGGGGAGGGGCCGTCAAGTCGGCCTCGCATGTACCCAAGGAGAGAAGCATGGCAAAGAAGATTGTTGGCTACATCAAGCTGCAAGTGCCGGCCGGCAAGGCGAATCCCTCGCCGCCAATCGGCCCGGCGCTCGGTCAGCGTGGTTTGAACATCATGGAATTCTGCAAGGCGTTCAATGCGCAAACGCAGAAAAGGAACCGGGCCTGCCGATTCCGGTGGTGATTACCGCGTTTGCGGACAAATCATTCACCTTCATCATGAAGACGCCGCCCGCGTCGATCCTGATCAAGAAGGCGGCAAAAATCGAAAAAGGCTCGAAGACGCCGCACACCGACAAAGTCGGCAAGCTGACGCGCGCCCAGGCCGAGGAAATCGCCAAAACCAAAATGCCTGATCTGACAGCGGCGGACATGGACGCGGCAGTGCGCACCATCGCCGGTTCGGCACGTTCAATGGGTATCGATGTAGAGGGAGTACGGTAATGGCAAATGCAGACAAAAAAATCAAGTTGAGCAAGCGCGTGCAAAAATTCACGGGCTTGGTTGACCGCGACAAGAACTATCCGGTCAACGACGCGCTGGAGCTGGTGAAAAAAACCGCCACCGCCAAGTTTGACGAATCGGTGGACGTGGCCATCAATCTGGGCATTGACGCAAAAAAATCCGACCAGTCCGTGCGCGGCTCGGTGGTGTTGCCACGCGGCACCGGCAAATCGGTGCGGGTGGCGGTGTTTGCCCAGGGTGCCAACGTCGAGAAAGCCACAGCGGCCGGCGCCGACATTGTCGGCTTTGAAGACCTCGCCGAAAGAATCAAAGGCGGCTTCATGGATTTTGACGTGGTCATTGCCACGCCGGACGCCATGAAGATTGTCGGCACACTCGGCCAGGTGCTGGGTCCGCGCGGCCTGATGCCAAACCCGAAAGTCGGCACGGTCACACCGAACGTCGAGCAGGCGGTCAAAAATGCCAAAGCCGGCCAGGTGCAATATCGCGCCGACAAGGCGGGCATTGTGCAATGCACGATCGGCCGCGCGTCGTTCGCCATTGACGCGCTGACAGAAAATTTGAATGCGCTGGTGGCGGCGGTGAACAAAGCCAAGCCGGCCTCGTCAAAAGGCATTTATCTGAAAAAGATTTCGCTGTCTTCGACCATGGGCGTGGGTATCCGTTTGGAAACCGGCTCGTTCATGTCACAGAATCAGCAGTCACAGTAAAAGTTTGGGTCCCCGCGCAGTTTGGTAACCAAGCGGGGACGGCGGCTCAAGCAAAGCTTGAGCCTTTCTTTGGGTCTCGTTGCTTCCGGGTATCGAAGCAGCGGGGTTATCCAAGACCGTAGGGTTGGGGTGAAAGCCTCAATTAATTGACGCAAGTCTCCCTACGCAGATGGCGTGACCCGCAACGATTTCATGTGGCTGGAATTTCAGCCGCCGGATCTCCAAGCGAATGTCGCGGTGAGTGGGATGCAGGCGCTTTTGCCGGCATTCATTTATCAACGAAAGGAGATCAAACGTGAGTTTGAATCTGGAAGGCAAGAAAGAAGTCGTCTCGGAAGTGATCGCAAATATTGCGAAAGCGCAGACGATGGTGTTGGCCGAGTATCGCGGCACGGGTGTGGTCAACATGACCAACCTGCGCGCCGATGCGCGTGCCAAGGGTGTGTACCTGCGTGTGATTAAAAACACGCTGGCACGCCGTGCGGTCGAGGGTACGTCATTTGAGGTGCTTAAAGACCAGATGGTCGGCCCCTTGATTTACAGCTTCTCGGAAGATGCGGTTGCCGCGGCAAAAGTCGTCAATGACTTCGCCAAGGGCAATGACAAGTTTGTCATCAAGGCGGGTGTGTACAACGGCCGGGCTCTCAATGAGACCGCTGTCAAGGCATTGGCCAATATTCCCAGCAAGGAAGTGTTGCTTGCGCAGTTGGTCGGCTTGCTGCAATCGCCGATCTCGCGTGTGGCGCGTGTGCTGGCGGCGGTGGCAGAGCAAAAATCCGAACCTGCGGCAGCCTAGCAAGCCAACAATCCATTCAACAGTATTAGTAAATTTTCAAAGGAATCATCATGGCATTTGATAAAGACGCATTTTTGGCATCCCTGGACACCATGTCGGTCATGGACTTGAACGACCTGGTCAAGGCAATTGAAGAAAAATTCGGCGTATCGGCCGCGGCAATGTCCGCACCGGCAGGCGCGGGCGCCGCCGCTGCGGTGGTTGAGGAAAAAACCGAATTCAACGTGATGTTGATGGAATTCGGCGCGAACAAAATCGGCGTGATCAAGGCAGTGCGCGAGATCACCGGTTTGGGTTTGGCCGAAGCCAAGGCATTGGTTGAAGGCGCACCGAAAGCCGTGAAAGAAGGCGCCAACAAAGCCGACTCTGAAGCAATGAAGAAGAAGCTCGAAGACGCGGGTGCCAAAGTCGAGTTGAAGTAATTTCGATCAAGGGTGTCTCAATGGTTCCCGCGGCGGCTTATGTCGCTGTGGGAATTTTTCAAAAGTGCAATAACCGCGCCAGTTTTCAAGCAAAAATGCCTGAAAACGCGCTCCCAGTATAGAGTTTGGTGTTTTTTATCAAGATGCCAAAACAAAGTGTCCCGCAAACGCGCACTTTGTTTTGTCTTCTGAAACGACTGCAGAAGATGTTTGGTCCGGGTGACGTCAGTCACTGTCCGCCAGCGAAGGGTAGCGGCCCTTCACCAAATGACGCCGACAATACACCGTCGGCGCCAGTCGAAGAACATTGACGCGGCGAGCCTCGCCGCGTCCCCCAACGTTCGGAGATTTGCAAATGCCCCAAGCCGTCGCCTCCCCCGCCGCTTCCCGCTACACCTACACCGAGAAAAAACGCATTCGCAAATCCTTTGCCAAGCGCGCCAGTGTTCTCGACATTCCTTTTTTGTTGGCCACCCAGTTAAATTCGTATGCCGAATTTTTGCAGGCCGAGGTGGCACCAGCCACGCGTAATCTGCAAGGTTTGCAGGCCGCCTTTGATTCGGTGTTCCCGATTGTTTCGCACAACCAGTTTGCACGGCTCGAATTCCAGAGCTACACCTTGAGCCAGCCGCCGTTTGATGTGCTGGAGTGCCAGCAGCGCGGGTTGACCTACGCCGCGCCGCTGCGCGCCAAGGTGCGCCTGGTCATCATGGATCGGGAAGCGTCCAAGCCGACGGTCAAGGAAATGAAGGAGCAGGAAGTCTACATGGGCGAGATTCCGCTCATGACCCAAAACGGCTCGTTTGTCATCAACGGCACCGAGCGTGTCATTGTTTCCCAGTTGCACCGCTCGCCCGGCGTGTTTTTTGAGCATGACCGCGGCAAGACCCACTCGTCCGGCAAGCTGCTGTTTTCCGCGCGGGTGATTCCATATCGCGGCTCATGGCTGGATTTTGAATTTGATCCGAAGGACTTTTTGTATTTTCGCGTGGACCGCCGCCGCAAAATGCCGGTGACGATTTTGCTCAAGGCGCTGGGTTACACGCCTGATCAGATCCTCCGCGAATTTTTTGAATTCGACAAATTCCTGATCACCAAAAAAGGTGAGATTGAACTGGAATTGGTGCTGGACCGCCTCAAGGGCGAAACCGCCAAATTCGACATCCTGTCCAAAGACGGCAAAGTGATTGTGCAAAAAGACAAGCGCATCACCGCCAAACATCTGCGCGACATGGAAACCGCGAAGATGAAAACACTGCCGGTCAACGAGGAGTACCTGATCGGCCGGGTGCTGGCGACCAATATTGTCAACACCGAAACCGGTGAGGTGGTGGCCAGTGCCAACGAAGAACTGACCGAGGTGAGCCTCAGGAAGTTGATTGACGCAGGTGTCGAGTCCATCTTTACCCTCTACACCAACGACCTTGACCACGGTGCTTACATTTCGTCCACGCTGCGCATTGACGAGACCGTGGATGTACTCAATGCCAAGGTGGCGATCTATCGCATGATGCGTCCGGGCGAGCCGCCGACCGAAGATTCGGTCAACACCCTGTTCAACGCGTTGTTCTTCTCGCCGGATCGCTACGATCTGTCGGCAGTCGGCCGCATGAAATTCAACCGCCGCGTTGGCCGTGATGAACTCACCGGCGCGATGACCCTGTCAACCGAAGATATTGTCGCCGTCATCAAAATTCTGGTGGAATTGCGCAATGGCCGCGGCGAAGTCGATGACATCGAT
>JANPNJ010000420.1:0-2714 GCA_031427395.1 Burkholderiales bacterium | reverse complement strand
CTTTTACGTTTTCCCGGTTTGAAGCCTGCACGACCAGCAACCCCGCCGGCCGTTGATTCCCGCCAAACCAAATCCCGCCACTTTCGGCACCAATCACAATATATGCATCAGCGGGCAAGAATCCATGCAACCAGATTTTTTACCTCGGCGTCATTTTTGCTCTTGGGGCCGTCATGCGTCACGTCCATGCCGTCCATTTTGACCTTCGGGCTGGTGGTCAGATGCGTAAACAGCTTTTGCGCCGCATCCGTCTTGCCCTTGTACTTGGCCGCAATTTCCTGATATGACGGGCCGTATTTTTTCTTGTCAACCGTGTGGCAGGTGGTGCATTTGCTTTTTTTGGCCAAGGCCTCGGCGGCGGCGGCATCTACCGGCTGCGCCGCGGTATGGCCGGCAAACAACATCACAAACACGGTGGCGGCAACGATGGCGGATGGGCGCAAGGAGGATGTCGCGTCGATGGGATTCATTGTTTTTGTCCTCGGTCAGGTGACGTGAACCACGCCGTTGGTGACACCAGCGCAGACTATCCCCCGTGAATTCCCTGTTCTTTGATATATGTCAAACGAGCCCCAATCAAGCCCCGGTTTGTTGTTATTGCGGTATGCATCAGGCTGGGGTGTTTGACAATTATCAAACGCCGCCGAAACCACCGGTGCAACATGGGCTGGCTTACACACTTATACAACAAGGAAAAAGCCACCATGACAACCCGGCAAGCCGCACATATCGAGATCCTGGCAAATGCAACCACCTTCAAAAACCTGCCCATGGCCACGCTGGGCCGACTCGCGGTCGGCACCACGGCGGCGACATTCAGACGTGGTGGATTGGTATTTGGCCGCGGCACGGCGGCGACCGGCATTCATGTGGTGGCGGAGGGGCAACTGAAGCTGTGCATCGAAACCCTGCACGGCGACGAGCATGTGGTCGAATTGCTGACAGCGGGCGATTGCTTTGGTGAGGCCGCGATGCTCACCAACCGCCTGCATTTGCTGTCGGCGGTGGCGTTGTGCGACAGCACCTTGCTGCATGTGGCGCGCGCCACGGTCATCAACGAGCTGGAATTGCATCCGCAACTGGCGCGGCGCATCATCGGCAATCTCAGCGACCGGCTGTACCGCCGCACCAGCGACATGGAAAACATCCTGCTGCGCCGCGCGCCGGGACGGGTGGCGCGTTATTTGCTGGATGAGCTGGAACGCCCGAACCGCCTGGTCGATGGCAAAATCCGCCTGCCTGCGCGCAAGGGGCTGATCGCCTCACGCCTCAACATGACCCAGGAACACTTTTCGCGCACACTCCGGTCATTGCGGTCCAGCGGCGAGATTGAAGTCACCGGCGGCACCATCAACGTGGTCAACGAAGCGGGCTTGCGGATGCTGGCGGCGTAGCCTGCATATTTCAGGAGTACGCGGCGATCAACATGTCGATGAAACTGGCCGGCGGCAAAAATGCCCGGCCCCATTTCTCGTCAAACTCGGCGGTGGGTTTGGCGGCCTTGATCTCGTCCGGCGTTTTGCCTGCCTTGACGAGTGCCTTGATGCGACCGCTGACGGTCGCCAGCATGTCACGGTAAACCTTCAAATCCGCCTTGGTGCAGACCGGGCCGTGGCCGGGAATGATTTTGGTGGTGTCGTTGGCGATGGCCAATACCCGGTCCGCGACCGCGATGACCCCATCCGGATGCCCGCCGCTGGAAACATCAATGAACGGATACAGGCCATTGAAAAATGTGTCGCCCATGTGGAT
Organism: Burkholderiales bacterium; assembly: GCA_031427395.1. Taxonomy (GTDB): domain Bacteria; phylum Pseudomonadota; class Gammaproteobacteria; order Burkholderiales; family Usitatibacteraceae; genus UKL13-2. Next base: position 962 of record JANPNJ010000420.1, on the reverse strand, counting down.
CACGTTGCTGTTTTTGAAATGCACGATGGTGTCGCCGTCGGTGTGTGCCTTGGCAACGTGAAAGCCAAAAATTTCATCGCCGTTCAAATGAAAGGTGACATCGCTGGAGAACGTCACCACCGGCAGCGCCGCCTTGGGCGCCGGTGCCACCTTGGATTTGAACAGCGCGATGAATTGCTCAGACGACATGCGTTTCCGCACATTGTCGTGCGCCACAATCAACGCGCCGGCCTTGCCCATGTTTTCATTGCCGCCGGTGTGGTCGCCGTGCCAGTGGGTGTTGAGCACAAACTTGATCGGCTTGTCGCTGATGGTTTTCAGCGCGGCGAGAATTTTGGGCGTGAGCGGCGCGTATTGGTCGTCGATGATGAACAACGCGTCGTCGCCCACCGACACCCCGATGTTGCCGCCCGCGCCAAACAACACATAGGTGGTCGGCGATAATTTTTCAATCTTGATTTCAACCTTGTCGAAATTTTGCTGGGCCTGCGCCGCAGCAGCGCCGAACACCATCACAAGGGATGCAACTGCGTGAAAAAAACTGGGCAGGCGGGTCATGACATTCTCCGGTAGGTAATTCACCGGCAAATTATCCCGCATTGCGCCATTCCGTGTCACGCGCTTGCTGATTGAAAAAAATAATCAAACTCGTTTATTGACAAGCACTTTCAGGCAAAAACATCCGGAAACGCTCGCCAATAGGCGGGTTTTGATATTTATTGTCATTGCGTTGACGACAGTGCCGCGCACACGTTTAATGTTCGCCATGTTCCCGAATCTGACCCTCGCGGCCGCTTCCACCCCACCCAACGCGCTCGCCTTGCTCGAACTATGGCCGCCGCTGGTGGCATTAAAGGCCAGCACCTATGTGTACCCGATACTGGAGGTGATGCACATTGCCGCAATTGGCATTGTGTTTGGCAGCATGTGGATTGTGGATTTGCGCCTGATGGGCTTGATGG
>JANPNJ010000419.1:0-5101 GCA_031427395.1 Burkholderiales bacterium | reverse complement strand
GTATGGAAAAATGCCGGTGTCCGACGGGCTGCCCTACGAGTGGTACAACACCCCCAACGTGCATTTGTTCACCATCCGCGACTTTGAAAGTTTTTGCGCGGCGCGCGGCTATCGCATCATCAACCGGCGGGTGCTGGCGGGTGAGCGTGAAGCGATTTTGCTGCCGAACCTGACCGGGACATTGGCGTTGTATAAGATTTCGCTGGGGTGAGGCGCGACGACCGGGCATTTTGCATCAGCCTCATGCCGCGCGCGCTTGCCAAGAATATACTGGTCTTGGTTTTTGGTTGATCAGGATGGTCAATTACGCCGGGGGATGTGATGTCGCCATTGGACACAATATTGGTTTTTCATCCACCGTGTTTGATGCGGGTGTTATTGGTATTGGTATTGGCTGCGGCCTCGGCCACCATCACATTTGCCGCACCAGGTGAATTCGACCTATCATTTGCGCAAGGTGGCATCGTCCGCCTATCAAGTGACATTACCCTGCCGACTGACGGGCAGGCCACATCGATCAGCGTCGATGGCACGGGAAAACTGTATGTGACCGGTGTCAACAACCAGACCAGAACCGGGGTCATGGCAAGGCTGACCGCCTCCGGCGCACTCGACACCACCTTCGCCGGGACAGGTTTTATTTTTCGCGCGCTGGCACCACTCGATAGCAGGCGCGAGGCGGTGCGGGCATTTCCGCTTGCCAACGGCAGTGCCATGCTCATCGAAGGCGTGGTTGGCTTATGTTTTGGCAGTCTCGGCGGCTGCTCAGTCTCTGGCCGTTTAGATCCCCAGTTTGTCGCCACCAAATTACTTGCCGACGGCAGCGTTGATTCCGCATACCGCAATGGTGCCAGCCTGGGCTACATTGACACCAGCATCACGCTCGCTGCAGATGGATCACTTACTGCGATGAGCGCCAGACAGCAAATTTGGGGGCGACAATTCATCCTTTTGCGCTATGACACAAACGGGCAACCCGACCCGCTGTTCAACGAGACCGCCGTGGCCGCCGCCATCAATTGCGGCCCCGCCTACACCGAGCCGCCCCCCAGCCTGAGTGGCGCGGCCCCCTTGAAAATGCGCACCGCGATCCAAGGCAATAACCGGCTGCTCATCGCACAGCAACTCAGGCACAACCTCACAAACAGCAATGACATTTGCATCACGCGCCTCAATCCCGACGGCACCCGCGACCTGACTTTCGGCAGCAGCGGACAAACCGTCATTAGCGATGCCGGACTCGCCAGCCATTTTCCGTTCAAAATTTTGGTGCGCGCCAACGGAAGCATCAACCTGCTACTGCTCAACGGCCCGCCAAAATCAATCCACCGCCCCGCCATGGTCTGGCTTGCCGAAAATGGCGCAGTTGATGCCACCCGCGGCCCGCTGGGTGTGGTCAATCCGCTGATTGTGCCCGGCATGACCTCAATCAGCGATGCCGCGTTGCAAACGGATGACAAGTTATTGTTGGTTGGATATGGTTCGGCACCCGGCATTCCGCAGGCGGCTGATCTGGCAATTCCACGCGTGTCACGTCTGGGCATTCGTGGTGAAATTGATTTTGGTTTTGGTCCATTTCGCAGCGGAAATTTCGACCTGTACTCCGGCACCACTCGATTCGCGCCCAATGAAATTACGGTCGCGCCCAACGGCAATATTTTTCTGGCGGGCGCGGCCGGGGACAGCAATCCAAACAACCCGACCGCCATCGCGGTGGCCAGGCTGCAAGGTGACGTTGCGCCAATGGCGCCGCCCACCGGCAGCGACGGTGGTGGTGGCGGCTGTGGTTATACGCAAGGCGGGCCATTTGATCCGACGCTACCGGCTGTCATGCTGTTTGCGCTGTGGTGTTTGTTTGGGCGAAGACGCCAACGTTTGCAATGGACAAGGGTCAAGGCCTGACCCTGACGACTTTTGTTGATGGAATTTTATTGTCCCGATAGACATTCGGGGTCACGCTCGACATTCCGCCCCGCTTCGAGACTTGAACCGCTCCGTTGCCTTTGCCTTTGCGCCTATGCCATACTTGCCTCGCCACTCTCAAATTTTTAAGGGAAATTCATCATGTCCATCAGCCATACAGACATCGGCGAAGACCTGCGCCGGATCGTCATTTCCGGTCGTCTTGATATACCCGGCACAGACTCAGTTGCCGAAAAGTTCGAAGAGTTGGTGGCGGCGCCGAAAAAATGCGTGGTGGTCAATCTGTCTGCGCTCAAGTTTCTGGCTTCAATCGGCATCCGCTCGCTCATTACAAGCGCCAAGTCGGTTCAGTCACGCGGCGGCAGGATGGCGCTCGTCGTGCAAAGCGGCTCCACAGTCATGATGAGCCTCGAAGCCACTGGCGTGAATGACCTGATTCCCGTTTTCCATAACACCGCCGACGCTGAAAAATCCTTCGCTGCGTGAATGGTGGCTGGGGCCAAAGGTCGATGGTGCCGCCGCGTGATGATGTACTTTCAATCCGTGCCACTGGTGCCGAAGTGCGGCGTGCCTCAGAGTGGCTTGAGCTCGCCTGCCAACAGCGCGGAGTGCCCGAGCGCACAGCGGAGCGGCTGGTGCTGTCGCTGAACGAGGCGCTGGCGAATGTCATTTTTCATGGCGGCGCAGGCGCACTTTTGTCACCCGTCCATTTGCGTTTGGAAGTCATCGTCGATGCGCATGAAGGCAAGGCCAGCGTGACCATATCAGACGCGGGCATTGCCTTTAATCCACTAACTGTTGCTGCAAAGCCGCGGCCAACATCGCTGGAGGAAACCGTGCCGGGTGGCCTTGGGCTGGTGATGATTCGTCGATTTTCAGACTGTCTGGATTATCGCCATGAAGATGGACGAAACCACCTGACATTTGGCGCAACCTGGATAGCACCATGAAACCTTTTTCCACCGCACATTTTCAGCGCGGATGCGACCGGCGGATAGCAGTCCGCGCCGTCGAAACAGAACGTCGTGGCGGGCCGCGCCGTGAGGATGAGTTTCGTTGGATTGCCCTTTTCCGCGATGCCGATGCAAACGAATTGAGCGCGGCGCTCACCGACTGCGAGGTGCTGATGTTGTCCGCCGGCGAGCCACTGCTGCGTCTGGGCGCGCGCAACCAGAGTGTCTACATCCTGCTGTCGGGCAAGCTGACCGCCTATTTGGGAGAGGATGCGAACCCGGCCACGGCGATTGAAATTTCCACCGGCGAATGCATAGGGGAGCTCTCGGCCATTGACGACAAGCCGATCTCAGCATTGGTGCTGGCAGCCACGGATGTGCGCGTGCTGCGGCTCGACCGGGATGTATTTTGGCAGCGCCTCATCAATATCCGTGGTGTCGCGGAAAATCTGATGACCACGCTGTCCGAGCGCATGCGCCGCTCCAACGAAAAGTCGCTGATATTGCAGCGACAACAATTGGAGTTCGAACATCTGAAAAAAGAGCTGGAGGTGGCGCGCCAGCTTCAGGCCAGCATGCTGCCGCTGCAGCGTCCGCTTTTCCCGTGGCGCGCCGATGTCGAGGTGTGCGGGTTCATGGAGCCCGCCTCAAAAGTGGGCGGCGACTTGTTCGACGCTTTTTTTGTGGACAAATCCACTTTGTTCATCTGCATCGGCGATGTCTCCGGCCACGGCATCGCCGCTGCGCTCTTCATGGTGCGCGTCATCGGGCTCATGCGGATGCTGGCGATGGAAACGCAACAACCAGAAAAAATTCTCGAAACGCTGAATGACCGGCTGTGCATCGGTAACGACACGAATCTGTTCGTCACCGTGTTCTGCGGATTTCTCGATGTGGAAAGCGGAAGGTTCAACTACTCAAATGCGGGGCATTGTCCGCCGATGGTGTGCAGCGACGGCGAGGCAATGCTGCTGCCGCTGCCCAAAGGCATACTGGCGGGTGCCGCAAGCGGCAGACACTACGCCAGCATGGAGCGAACACTCGGATACGCCGAAACGCTGCTCTGCTACACCGACGGCATGACGGAAGCGGCCGATGCAGCAGGCGCACAGTTTTCCGAGGCAGGCTGCCTCGCGCAACTAAAAGCGGGCACCAACCAGCCACTGCCCACGCTGCTCGATTCGATGTATGCAGAAGTTGCCGGGTACACCGGCTCCAGCCATCCGGTTGATGATTGCACCATGATTGCGGTGCGCAGATTGGCGCCGAATCGCTGATTGCAAACAGGGCAAGCGGAAATTTTTATGGTTGGTAAGCGCGTCACGGTGTTGCATGCGTTTATCAAGAAAATACCCCAAACGCCGGATCACGAACTGAAGTTGGCGCGCTCGCGCCTGAAGGAGTTGAAAAATGGCTGAACTGAAATACAAACCGGTTCCACACAACCACAAAGAATTTCTGGCGAAGGCTGGTGCCCGCAAGGGTTTTGCTGACGCGTACAAGGCACTTGAACTCGAATACGCGGTCGCAGGCCAAATGTTAAAGGCGCGTTCGCGCGCATGCCTCACGCAAGATGTTGTTGCTGAGCGCATGGGCACAACAAAGAGCGCCATTTCCAGACTGGAGTCTGCCGGCAAACACGCCCCTTCGCTTACAACGCTGAAGCGATACGCGCGTGCGGTCGGGTGCGAACTTCAGGTAAAACTTATTCCGCAGAAAGCGGCATGAAGCCCAACACATCACCACTCAGATCGCCATTCGGCGCACCTCCCGGGCATAAAACACCCGGAACGCCGTACCAGTGCTTGTGATTGGTTTTTTACATGCGCAAAATTCAGCGCGCCTGCCGACAATACGTCTCCCGCGTAAACACCAGCAGCAGCAGCGAACAAAGTGCCCACACCAGCACCAGTGAAAAACCATTGGCATAGGCATCAAACGCAAATACCCGTTTGCCATTCAGCATGGCGCCCGTCCACGATTGATCGAGCATCACGCCCACCAATGGCTGCATGAACATCGGCCCTTGTATGACGCCCATGTTGGTCACGCCCGACACCGTGCCCGCCAGCCGCAGCGGCACAGATTCCTTGGCGAAGGCGAAGGTGATGATGAAACAGCCGCAGAAAAATCCGCACAGTGCCAACAGAATGGTGAGCATGGACAGACTGTGCCCCGGTATGAGGATCAACATTGCCCACAACACGGTCGCCGCTGCGAGGCCA
>JANPNJ010000418.1:0-2801 GCA_031427395.1 Burkholderiales bacterium | reverse complement strand
GGCAATCAGCAACGCACACATTTTGCGTGTGCCAAAGCCTTGGGTGAAGAGGAGTTGGGCGAGGGTCATGGAGCAAACATTATTGGCAAAGTCGTTTATACATGGGCGAGTTGGGGGATTTTTGACTGGAAACGCCCGCCTCTATTTGACTTTCACACATTAAATCTGAAATGCATCACATCGCCATCCTTGACGATGTACTCCTTGCCTTCGAGCCGCATCTTGCCGGCTTCTTTGCATTTTGATTCACCACCGAGCGTGACGAAATCATGAAACGCAATCACCTCCGCGCGGATGAAACCTTTTTCAAAATCGGTGTGGATCACGCCTGCCGCCTGCGGGGCGGTGGAGCCTTTGTGTACGGTCCAGGCACGCACTTCCTTGACGCCGGCAGTGAAATAGGTTTCCAGACCAAGCAGGGTGTAGGCGGCGCGGATCATGCGCGCGAGGCCGGGCTCTGTCATGCCGATGTCTTCGAGAAAAATTTGTTTGTCCTCGTCGGAGAGCTCGGCAATTTCGGCTTCAATCTTGGCGCAAATGGCCACCACCGGCGACCCCTCTTTGGCCGCGTGTTCACGCACCCGATCAAGCAATGGATTGTTTTCAAAGCCGCCTTCGATCACGTTCGCCACATACAGCACCGGCTTGGCGGTGAGCAATGAAAATTGTTTGATCAGCGCCATCTCGTCCTTGTCATAACCCATGGCGCGAACCGGGATGGCCTGATCGAGTTTTTTCATCATTGGCTCAAGAATGGCGACCAGCTTGATCGCCTCCTTGTCGCCGGCGCGGGAATTTTTTTGCGCCTTGTGCAGGGCTTTTTCGACCGACTGCATGTCGGCGAGCGCCAATTCGGTGTCGATGACGGCGATGTCGGAGAGCGGATCAACACGGCCCGCGACGTGGATGACATTCGGGTCGTCAAAGCAACGCACCACGTGTGAGATCGCATCGGTCTCGCGGATGGTGGCCAGAAACTGATTGCCCAAGCCTTCTCCCTTGGAAGCGCCCGCAACCAAACCGGCGATGTCCACAAACTCAACAATGGCGGGCACCACCCGCTCGGGCTTGACGATGGCAGCGAGCTGGTCCTGGCGAGGATCGGGCACTTCGACGATGCCGATATTGGGCTCGATGGTGCAAAACGGATAATTTTCCGCCGCAATGCCCGCCTTGGTGAGCGCGTTGAAGGTGGTGGATTTGCCGACGTTGGGGAGTCCGACGATGCCGCATTTCATGGTTTTACTCTTTGGTGATGTGGTGTGGATGAGTGAACAGCAAACCGTTCACGTTTTTTTCGTATGCAATCGCAACATCGCCGCTTCCATGTCGCCTGTGGCCATTTCCGGCCAGCATTCGAGGGCGCGTTGGATGGCGTCGTTTATGTCGCGGCCTTCGTCGGCAGCGGGGCGGTGCAGCACATAGTCAACCACTTCGGGTCTGTCCATGCTGCCGCCGAGTTTTCCGGCCAGCTCGCGCGGATGGCCAATGCCAATGCGCAAACGCCAGAAGTCGCGCGTGCCCAGATGGCCGACAATGTCTTTGACGCCGTTGCTGCCGGCCGCACCGCCGGTTTTCATTTTCACGCCACCGGGCGGCAAATCCATTTCATCGTGCGCCACCAATACTTCGGCGGGGGTGATTTGATAAAACTTGGCGAGCGCGCCAACCGCGCGCCCCGAGTGGTTCATGAACGTGCCGGGTTTCAGCAGCCACACCGCACCCGCCTTGGCGACCTCCCCGTGGAATTTGGATTCCTTTTTGAATCCAGCACCCATTTCCCGCGCGAGCGCATCAACAAACCAGAAGCCCGCGTTGTGACGGGTGTCTGCGTATTCACGGCCGGGATTGCCCAGGCCGACGACGAGTTTGATTGGCAGTTTGGTCATGTAAAACAAATTGAAAGAATGAAAAAATCATCGGACACACCGCACATCGCGGTTTTGCCAACAAAAATCGCGTGGCTCCGCCACCGATTTTTACAAATTAGCACGCACGAAAGTAGGTTTTTACTTTCGTGCGCTCATAAATAAAAAATGCCCGCCGCCCAGAGGGCTGCGGGCATTTCAGTGTAATACACGACAACAAAAAGATTATTTTTTCTTGTCGTCTTTTTTCGGCGCTTCGTCTTCCTTGACCTTCTGGTTGACCGCCGGCACATCGGCTGCCGCCACGGCGATGGTTGCCGCTGCTGCCTCTTCCGATGCCACGGCACGCGGAATGATGATGGTGGCAACCGATTGGTCGTCCTTGCGGTTCAGCGCGATGGATTCCACGCCAGCCGGCATGGTCAACTGCGAGAGGTGGATCGAGTGCCCCGCCGCGAGATCTTTCAAATCGACTTCAATGAATTCCGGCAGGTCTTTCGGCAGGCAGGAAATATTGAGCTCATTGATGATGTGCGAAACGATGCCGCCGGATTGTTTCACGCCAGGCGCAATGTCGGCGTTGATGAAGTGCAGCGGCACTTTCATGTGGATTTTTTTCGCAGCATCAACGCGCTGGAAATCGATGTGCTGCACGTTCTGCTTCCATGCGTGCATTTGCACGTCACGCAGCAGCACCTGCTCGGATTTGCCGTCAAGCTCCAGATCAAGAATGGAGGCGTGGAAGGCTTCCAGGCGCAGCTTGTGGTAAATCTCGTTGTGATCCAGCTCGATCACGGCGGCATCCTTGCCTCCGCCGTAAACAATGCCGGGAACCTTGTCCGCGCGACGTAGGCGGCGGCTCGCACCCGTGCCCTGTACGCTGCGCGATGTTGCTTTCAATGCTATTTTCATGATTTAACTCCAGTTAAAAAA
>JANPNJ010000417.1:0-1713 GCA_031427395.1 Burkholderiales bacterium | reverse complement strand
CAAACACATGCTCCAACTGGGTGACGCCCTCACGCGCGTTGGCGATGGTGGCGTCAACGGTTTTGATGACATTGGCCTTTAATGCCTTTTGGCTTTTTTTGGCGAAGGCTTTGACTTCCTTGGCGGTGGCATTGGCCTTGGCCTGTGCAGTTTTGGCTGCTTGTGACTGCATTTTTTTGCCTTCGCGCACAAACATGCCGGTTTTGGTGGCGAGTTTGTCGGCGGCTTCGGTGGTCATGTTGCGCAGTGCATCCGCCTGTTTGGCGATGGCGGTGTAAATTTTCATCGCCCCACCCTGGGCGCGGCCTGCGGCCTTGACCCCGGCACCCACACCCGCCATCACCATGCTGCGCGGTGTGACCTTGACCGCGATCTTTTTGGCCGCAGGCTTCTTCGGCTTGGCTGCGGTGGCGCGGGTTTTGCGTGTGATGATTTTTTTTGCCATGTGATGCTCCTTGGGTGTGCTTGGGTGGAAACGGAAAACCTTCTTAACAGCGAAAGTGTATTGCCGGGCATTAGAGTTTTCACACTAAAGGTCGGCCGCCTCACGCACGCAAATCATTGAGAACATCAAAAAAAACGTCGTCCCAGCGGAGCTGGGACCCAGTCCAATCCAAATGCTGGAAGCTCGACAGGACTGGATTCCGGCCCCCGGCTTTAAGCATGCCGGGGCAGGCTCCGCCGGAATGACGAAATTGAAGATTATGTGAATTTCCAAAAAATGAATAACCAATAACCACAGTCGTTTTCAGACATAAATGCCTGAAACACCGCCGCTGTCGGCGACTTTGCTTAAATTTATTTTGTCATGATCCCACCGCACCCCCACGCCCACCCAACACTGCGGTGTAAACTGGTGTCACCACACCCAGACCATCAACGATCTTCGAGGACACCCACCATGACCTACTTCGTCACCGGCGCCACCGGCTTTGTCGGCAAATTTTTGGTGCGTAATTTATTGCAACGCGAAGATGGCAAGGCGGGCACCATATTTGTGCTGGTGCGCAAGACGTCACTGAAAAAACTCGACGAGACTATCGCCTGGTGGGGGCTCCATGCCAAATCCCAAAAACGCATTGTGCCCATTGTCGGTGATCTGGGCCGAGCCAAGCTCGGTGTGTCGCCCGCCGACCTCGCCAAACTCAAAGGCAAGGTCAAACATTTTTTCCACCTCGCCGCCATCTACGACATGGCGGCTGACGCCGCCAGCCAACAGACGGCCAACATCGACGGCACCCGCAACGCGGTCGAGCTGGCCGATGCCATCAAGGCCGGCTGTTTTCACCACACCTCGTCAATTGCCGCCGCCGGCCTGTACGACGGCACGTTCCGGGAAGACATGTTTGAGGAAGCAGAGGAACTCGACCATCCCTACTTCCGCACCAAACACGACAGTGAGGCCATTGTCCGCAACGAATGCAAAACGCCGTGGCGCGTGTATCGCCCCGGCATGGTGGTGGGGCACTCCAAAACCGGCGAGATCGACAAAATCGACGGCCCGTATTATTTTTTCAAGCTCATCCAGAAAATGCGCAAGATGCTGCCGCAGTGGATGCCGACCATCGGCATCGAGGGCGGCCGCATCAACATCGTGCCGGTTGATTATGTGGTGGATGCGATGGAATACATCGCCCACAAAAAGGGGCTCGACGGGGAATGCTTTCATCTGACCGACCCCGAGCCGATGCGCATCGGCGAAATCCTCAACCA
>JANPNJ010000416.1:0-2409 GCA_031427395.1 Burkholderiales bacterium | reverse complement strand
CCGAGCGCAGCGCCGGGATCCCGCGCCTGATCAACGTGATCGCGCACAAGGCGCTGATGCTTGCGTTTGGCGAGGGCGGCGACAGGGTATTGCGGCATCACGTCATGCTGGCGGCCGACGATACCGACGCGGTCATGCCGGCCACCGCGCGCTGGGGCACGGCATGGCTGCGTCGGCTGCTGGCACCGGGACGACGGGCGAATCGTTCATGAGTGTGGTCAATCGCATGTTGCTGGATATTGATCGCCGCAATGCGGCAGGACACGCCGCAACCGAATCGCATCCGCCACCGCCACCGCGCAATGTATCTTCGCGCCGGTCACACCGGAGTTTGCCGCGCATCCTCGTGATCGCAGCAGTCGGCGGTGTGGTTGTGGCGAGTGCCATTGCGGTGACTGTCTGGCGGGACAGGCCGGCCAACCCGCTGCCAATAGCCGCGCCCATGGTGGCTTCTGCACCTATTGTGCCTTCTGCGCCGTCTATGCCCGCGCTCCCCGTTGTCACCATGGTGGCACCTGCCACGCCAGGCTTTCCCATGGCCGAGCCGGTGACCAGCGTGCCGCCACCAGTTGAAATCCTGCCTACTACTGCTTCAAAAATCTCGCGTGAGCTACCTCTGGGATCGTCGAACACACTCAAGCTGTCGATGAAGCTTCCCGAGCTGGTCGCCGATTTACCCACATCCATTCCCGCAAAAGTGCCCATCCCGGCACCGCTACCAGGCAGGACAACCATTACCAACCTTCCTGTGCGCCAGATTGCGGCGGAAGAAACCATTGTCTCGGCGCGGACACAGTGGAATGACGGTGCCCATGCCGCGGCGCTGGCAACCATGCGTGAATCGCTTGCCGCTGCCGAGGCCACCCGCAACCCACGCGCCACGGCACTGCTTGGCCGTGAACTGGCCCGATTGGAAGTCGCCGACAACAAGCCGCAAGTGGCGCTTGATTTGTTGAAACGGCTGGAAAATGTTTTTACCTATGACGCCGATGCCTGGGCCTTGCGTGGCAACACCGAACAAAGGCTGGCCGCGCACACCGAGGCCGTTGAATCCTATTTGGCCGCGTTGCGCCTTCGTCCCAACGAAGGCAAATGGATGCTGGGTGCGGCAATTTCGCTGGCAGTGGGCGGAAAAATTGCCGAGGCGCAGGGGTGGGTGGATCGGGCGAAGGAACGCGATGTGCTGACACCGGCCATCAGCGCGTACTTGCAGCAATTGGGCCTGGATGTGCGCCGATAGAGGCACGCCGCGCGCATAGTCTTTGTGCGATGCGGGTTTCCCCACCCCCAAAGGTGGGAAACAATCATGTTGGTGCAAACTTTGTTGACACCACTGGTGGCTGATCGTATCCTCATTTGAGGCAAACGTTTTCGAAAGGCTCACTCCGTGTTTGACTGCAACAGTCATCATCACCGTGCCGTGGCTTCGGCATGGCTGCGGCTACTTTTTCCTCTGGCTGTTTTGGCAGGCTGCACACAGGAAGGGACACGGCCATCAACACCGGCATTGTCCGTGGGCAGCGCACCCGCCCGCACAATTCCTGAATGCCAGGCTCCAGGTCAATGCGGCAAGGCATTGCCCTGTGAAGGGCAACCTGTGCGGGTCAGCGGGCGGATTGATGCCGTCAATATTTTTGACAAGACATCGCATCCGCATCTGCCATTTCAAAAATTCCTGATTCGCCAATCGACGCAGCCCGAGGCCGTGGAAATCTGGGTGACAAACGCAACGGATGCCGCCGCACGCGACATATTCCAGCGGGTGCGCGGCGCCGCCGCCACGCAATCTGAGGTTGCCGTCACCGGTGTGGCGGTGGGGGTTGACTTGCATATCACCGGGCAATGCCGCCGCGTGTTCAAACTCGAAATCACATCGGCAAACGCAATCAGGGGGACGGAAAAATGAACGCATTCACTTCGCAGCCGATGCATCGATTTATGGCCACTTTATTCCGCGTTGTGTTATTGGGTTTGTTTGCCGTTGGTGCCTGGGCTGCGCCGGTCGATGAAACGACCGCAAGGCGTGTGGCACACAATTACATCACCCAGCACATTGCGCTGCACGGTGACTGGGCGGGACATTCCCGCCCGGCAGTCAATCGTGTTGAGCTGGTTTTGCATGAAGGGGTGGCCATTGGTTATTTGGCGTCGGTGAACCCCTCCGGGTATTTGCTGGTCTCTTATGACGATGATCTGGTGCCCGTGATTGTTTATGCACCAATTGGCAATTTCGAGCCGGACAATGTGATGAAACTCGGTTCAATTGAATCGTGGATACTCCCGGAGACAAAAATTCGCTTGCAGGCCACTGCCGAACGCCTCACGGAGTTGCAGCAGGTTGCGGATGAGAGCCTGGCCGCGCGCCTTCGTGATGAATCCCCTGCCGCGCGTGCCTGGGCTTTTTTTGAC
>JANPNJ010000415.1:0-2787 GCA_031427395.1 Burkholderiales bacterium | reverse complement strand
ACCAATGCCGGTGCCACCACAAAATGCAGCCATGCGGTCGCCAGCAACCCGGCCGTGCCCGCAAACGCATAGGCCACCGCCGCCCCCTGCGCCTGCCACAGCCAACCCAGCGCCAGACCGGCTGGAATGGAGGCGACACCCACCAGCGCGTAGTACCAGCCGAACAAGGTGCCGCGCGATTGTTCATCGGCAAAATCACCAATCACCGCGCGCTCCACCCCCTCACTCACCGACATGGCCAAACCAAAACACACTGCCGCGATCCACAGCCCGCCGAGGTCGGTCACAAAACAAAAACCAAACATGGCCAGGCTGTGCAAAAGCCAGCCGGGGATCAGCATGGAAAACCGTCCGTGCCGGTCCGACCACACCCCGGCCGCATAATTGCCGAAAATTTTCACGAAATTCAGCGCCGCCCAAAGCAGCAGCGCATGCACCACCGATGCCCCCAATTCATGCGCGCGCAGCACGATGAACAATTCCGCCGCGCGTGCAAAAGTAAACACCATCACCGTCAACAAATAGCCGCGCGCGTGCGGCGGCACCTCCGACCAGCGCAATGAAAAATTGAACGGCGCGCGCGGGGTGGATTTTTTGGCTTCGCGCACCCCAAAGGCAAACAGCGCCACGCACAACAATCCGGGTATCACCGAGATCAGCAACACGTTGGTCAGGTCGGTGGTGATGGTTGCGATAATCAGTGCCCCCAGCAGAGCGCCGCCGACCGCGCCGAAATTGTCAAACGCGCGATGGATGCCGAATGCCCTGGCACGCATCGCGGGCGGCGCCAGATCAACAATCAGCGCATCGCGCGGCGCATTGCGGATGCCCTTGCCCACCCGATCCATGGCGCGGATCAACACCACATGCCACCATACGGTCGCCAGGCCCAGCAGCGGGCGCACCGCGTTGGAGATGAGATAGCCGGTTACCGCCAGAGGCTTGCGCCGCCCGCCGCGCGCATCGGAAAAGCGCCCGGCGAATAATTGCAGCGCACACGCCACCGCGTTGGCGAGGCCCTCCACCAGACCCAATATGACCGGCCCGCCGTGCAACACCGTTGCCAGCAATATCGGAATCATCGGCGTCACCATTTCGGTGGCGATGTCGTTGAAAAAGCTGACCAGCCCGATCACATAAACCGAACGCGGCAAACGGGATGGAGGCGTGGGAGTGGCGGGTGATTCGGTTGGTTTGGTCATATGCCGTGTTTCCGCTTGGCACGACACCACACGCTGTGTTGGATTGGTTTGACAAGGATCAACATCGGTTTTCCGGCGGCTGTTATCGTTGACGTTGACGCAGGCATCGGCCACCACACCTTCGCACCAACCAACACTGGAGACAACATGTTCAAGCACATACTCTACCCGACAGACGGCAGCGAGGTGTCAATCAAGGCGCTCGACAGTGCCTTGATGCTGGCGCAAACCCACGACGCCAAACTCACCGTGCTGACGGTAACCCCGCCCTACCCGCCGGTTTATGCCGGTGACGGTTATGTGTTCGACCCGCTTTCCGCCAAGGAATGGAAAACGATCAACGACAAAAAAATCGCCGCAATTCGCGCCGACATCCACAAGCGCACCAACAAAAAATCCACCGGCAATGAATTCCCGGTGGCGATCCATTATGTTGCCGTCGCCGACAATCAGCCGTACCACGCGATCATCGACGTGGCCAAAAAACGCAAATGCGACTTGATCGTCATGGCGTCACACGGCCGCCGCGGCATCGCCGCCGTGCTGCTCGGCAGCGAAACCACCAAAGTGCTGACGCACACCAAAATACCGGTGCTGGTCTGCCGCTGATTGTTCTGGCTATTTCACCAGCAACACCGGCACGCTGGATTCGGCGAGCACCCGCGTGGCCACCGAGCCCATCACCAGATTGCCCAACGGCGTGCGGCCATGGGTGCCCATGACGATCATTTGACAACCATCATTGGCGGCGGTGGCGATTTCATGGCTTGGCTCGCCCACCCGCTTCAAAATGGTGGCGCTGCGCCCCGCCTCGCGCAGATGCCCCAGCGCACCCGCCAGCGCCTCGTCGGATTCGTCTGAGTAATATTGATCCAGCACCTCCTTGCCGACCCAGGCGCGGGCACGCGGCGAAGGCACCGGCAAATGCACGCTGATCAGGTTGATTTGCGGACTCACGCCAAAAATATCGGCGTGGCGGGTGACATATTCAACAGCCCGCAGGCTCGATGGCGAGCCGTCAATGGCGATGAGGATTTTCATGTTTTTCTCCGGGGATCAATCAGTCTGTGATGAGGATGTTGCCACACCCTCAGCCGATGCCTTTGACATGGATCAGCATAAGGCTGCCTGGCTACCCTTGCTTGTTGCGCATCCAATCGGCGGTGTTGGCAAACGAGGCCATCAATTGCGCGCGAATGGCAGGCGCGATGCCGGTTTTTTCCATGGCCTGCTGCATGCATGCAAGCCACTGATCGCGCTCTGCCTCGCCAATGGCAAACGGCAAATGCCGCGCCCGCAGCTTGGGGTGGCCATGGGTGTTGACATACAAGGGCGGGCCGCCCAGCCAGCCCGACAAAAACATGAACAGTTTGTCGCGTGAGCCGGTGAGTGACGGCGGATGCAATTTGCGGATGCCGAAAAAATCCGGGTCGGCGTCCATTTGGTCGTAGAAGGCATCGACCAGTGATCGCACCACCAATTCGCCGCCCATCAGGGCGTAGGGGGATTTTTCAGGATTGGGGGCAAGCCCTGGCTCGGCAATGTTCATGTGCAAATTTTAGGCGCAGCACCCCTATAATTTGCC
>JANPNJ010000414.1:0-7305 GCA_031427395.1 Burkholderiales bacterium | reverse complement strand
CGTCCAACGACCTGGATGTGGAAACCTTGCGCGCACTCGAAGATGCGTTGCAGGAATTCGCCGGCACGGTGATGGTGATCTCGCACGACCGCTGGTTTCTGGATCGCCTCGCCACCCACATCCTGGCGTGTGAAGGCGACTCGCAGTGGGTGTTCTACAACGGCAACTACAACGAGTACGAAGCGGACAAAAGGCGTCGCCTGGGTGAAGAGGGTTCACGGCCGAAGCGGGTGCGGTTCAAGGCGCTGAAGTAGTTTTGGTTGGTTTTGGAACCGCCGATGGACGCCGAAAAGCGCCGATAAAACCTTTTCAAACTGTCATGCCGACAGAACACGGATTTATCGTGCTTTGATGCATCTCATCCGCTGAAATAGTGCAGCAGGAAAATTCTTCGACATGCGAACGAATGAGATTCCTCACGAAAAACCGTTCGGAATGACAGCAGTGGTTTTGGGGTTATCGGCGTAAATCGGCGCTTATCGGCGTCTATCCAAAAACCCTCCAAATTCATCGGCGGTTAAAAACCAACCACAACTACTTCAACGCCTTGAACCGCACCCGCTTCGGCCGTGAGCCTTCCTCACCCAGGCGGCGTTTTTTGTCGGCTTCGTACTCGTTGTAGTTGCCGTTGTAGAACACCCACTGCGAGTCGCCCTCACACGCGAGGATGTGGGTGGCGAGGCGATCCAGAAACCAGCGGTCGTGCGAAATCACCATCACGGTGCCGGCGAATTCCTGCAGGGCATCCTCCAGCGCACGCAGGGTTTCCACGTCCAGGTCGTTGGAGGGTTCATCGAGCATCAGCACATTGCCGCCCTTGAGCAGCGTGATCGCCAGGTGCAGGCGGCCGCGTTCGCCGCCGGAGAGTTTGCCGACCAGTTTTTGCTGGTCCGAGCCTTTGAAATTAAAGCGGCCGATGTAGGCGCGCGACTGCATTTCAAATTTGCCGACCTGCACAATGTCAGAGCCGCCCGACACCGCTTCCCAGACGTTTTTGTCGCCTTCGAGCGCGTCGCGTGATTGGTCAACAAACGCGAGATTGACCGTCGGCCCGACTTTGACTTCGCCCGAGTCGGGTTTTTCGGTGCCGCGAATCAATTTGAACAAAGTTGATTTGCCCGCGCCGTTGGGGCCGATCACACCGACAATCGCACCCGGCGGGATTTTCATCGAGAGGTTGTCGATCAGCACCCGGTCGCCGAATGATTTGGTGACGTTGGTGAATGCTATGACTTCATTGCCGAGACGCTCGGCCACGGGAATGAAAATCTCGCTGGTCTCGTTGCGCGTCTGGTATTCGTAGCTGGACAATTCCTCAAAGCGCGTCATGCGCGCTTTCGACTTGGCCTGGCGGCCTTTTGGATTTTGCCGCACCCATTCGAGTTCTTTTTTCAGGTTGCGCTGGCGGGCGGACTCAGACGACTCTTCCTTTTGCAGGCGATCCGTTTTCTGTTCGAGCCAGCTCGAGTAATTGCCCTTCCATGGAATGCCCGAGCCGCGATCCAATTCGAGAATCCATTCGGCGGCGTTGTCGAGGAAATAACGATCGTGCGTGACCGCCACCACGGTGCCGGGGTAGCGCGCCAAAAATTGCTCCAGCCAATCGACACTCTCGGCGTCAAGGTGGTTGGTCGGCTCGTCGAGCAGCAGCATGTCCGGCTTGGACAACAACATCTGGCACAGCGCCACGCGGCGTTTTTCGCCACCCGACAAATTGCCGACAAGCGCGTCCCACGGCGGCAGGCGCAGCGCATCGGCGGCGATCTCAAGCTGCGCGTCGGATGAATCGCCGTCGCCGGCATTGATGATGGCCTCCAGCCTTGCCTGCTCCTCGGCGAGCGCGTCAAAATCGGCGTTTTCCTCGGCGTATTCGGCATACACCTCGTCGAGGCGCTTTTTCGCCGCCAGCACGCCGCCCAGCCCTTCTTCCACCGCCTCACGCACGGTCAGCACATTGTTGAGCGGCGGCTCCTGTTGCAGGTAGCCGATCTTGATGCCGGGCATGGGCACGGCTTCGCCTTCTATTTCCTTGTCCACACCTGCCATGATTTTGAGCAGTGTGGATTTGCCCGCGCCATTGGAGCCGAGCACGCCGATTTTGGCGCCGGGGAAAAACGACAGCGTGATATTTTTGAGGATTTGCCGCTTCGGGGGAACAATTTTTCCCACGCGGTTCATGGTGTAAACGTACTGTGCCATTCTTTGCTTTCAAGTCTGATGCATGTCAAATGCGGGTGAGGCGCTATTTTGCCAGTGTGGCGCGGCCTCTGCGGATATGGGTGTGGCATATTTCCAGTGCAAGGCAAAAATAAATGACAAAAGTCGTTGTCCAGAGCGGCGTTTCACTGCTTTTTGCCTGAAAATGTCCGTCCTTAAAAGACTTTGCTATTTAAGGCGTTTTTATTTTTCCCCGTTAACATCGTCAACATGTCTGAATCGCCGCCCAACACCCATAAGCCGTCACTCACGCTCGACGAACAAATCGCCGCGCTCGAGGTCGAGTGCAAATTCCGCCAGATGAAAGTTCGCCAGTCCGGCAGCATGAAGGACGTGGCCTACCTGGCCGCCATCGTCATCCGCGACGAGGCGACCTCGCACCAGTCGGAGATTCGCGGCCTGAAGCAGCTCGAGTTGGCTTGTGAGGCACGGATGCGCGAATTGATCGGCGCACACATGCTCGAATTGCGCAACCTGCGTGACTTGGGGTTGTTTATGCAAATGCGCAGCCATTTCCATAACCGCGAATGGAACTACCTGAAAGGGCCGTATCCGATGTTGTTCCGCGAAGCCGACGGTGAAGCCGAACGCATCGAGCGCCACTTGACGCGCGAAAGCGTATTGCAAAAAGAGCGGCAGCGCGGGAAGTGAGCTTGGTGGTTTTTCTGCGGCAAAAAATCACCCCATCTCAATCCTCTGCCGCAGCACCCGCCGTCTGGCGAGTTCCGGCGGCATGTTGAGCAATTTGCCCGGCGCGACAAAATCATCCGGCAGCGCCGGGCGACATGCGCGGCCGTGCGCTGCAACACCGGCACGTCAGCATGGGAATAAAAACGCACCCAGGCGGCAAGATCAGGAAGGGGTTGGGACAGGAATGCCATGGGTCCGTTTCGGAAAAATCATCACAACCCCAACTTCGGCATTTTTTTGCGGCACTTGAGTGGTCAGCCCGTCTCCAGCAAAAACGATTTCACATCGGCAATCGAGCGCGCATCCTGGAACATCGGCGCGTGCCCGGTGGCGGGGTATTCCAAGCCGCGCACATGGGGCTTGGCGCACATCGACTCAAAGGTCGGGCGGGTCAACAAATCCGATTCCGCGCCGCGTGTCACCAGCACCGGGCATTGGATTTCATTCCAGAAGCCGGACAAATCAATATCCTCGATCACTCCCGACTGGAGCGGCAGGGCAATGGCCGGATCGAAGCGAAATTGCCATTTGCCGTCAGCTGTGGGCTGTAACAGCGGCACGGTCAATTGCCGCCATTGTGCATCCGTCAAGGGGCCGAACGGGCTGACCGCGCGCACCGCCGCCACCGCCGCGTCCACACTGGCAAATTGCGGACTGGATTTTTCATCCATGTATTGGGCGATGCGCATCAGTGACGCCTTGGGAATAAATGAACCGATGTCGTTGACGACCATGCGGGTGATCGGCGAATGCGGCTGCGCGGCCAACACCATGCCGATGATGCCACCCATCGAGGTGCCGACCCAATGGACTTTTTTTGCGCCCGATTTGGCGATCAGGCGCACCATGTCGGAAACATACTGGGGAATGACGTAGTCGGCTTTGTCGGCAAGCCAATCGGATTCACCACGCCCGGAGACATCCGGGCACAACACCCGATAGTCAGCCGAAAGTGCGGCGGCCAACACGTCAAAATCCCGCCCGCAGCGCGTCAGGCCGTGGACACAAATCAGCACGCGGGGGTTATCCGCCGCCCCCCACTCGGTGACGTGCATGTCATGGCCGCCGGCCGAAGACTGGCAGTGAACCTTGAAACTACGCAAGCCGGGTCTCCCCGGTGGCGGGGGACAATATGCGCTCGGCGGCCTTGAGGGTATTGCCGAGCAGCATGGTGATGGTCATGGGCCCCACCCCGCCCGGCACGGGGGTGATGGCGGAAGCCACCTGCACGGCAGCGGCAAAATCCACGTCGCCGCAGAGTTTGCCGTCGGGCAGGCGGTTGATGCCCACATCGATCACGGTGGCGCCGGGCTTGATCCAATCGCCTTTGACAAAATTCGCCCGCCCGACGGCCGCCACCAGAATATCGGCACTGCGGCAAAAGCCCGGCAGGTCCTGTGTCTTGGAATGGCAGATGGTGACGGTGGCACCGGCCTTGAGCAGCAACATCGCCTGCGGCTTGCCGACAATATTCGAGCGCCCCACCACCACCGCGTGTTTGCCCTCGATCTTGATGCCCTCGTATTCGAGCATTTTCATCACGCCCCATGGGGTGCACGGCGGATACAAACTTTCATCCATCACCAAGGCACCCATGTTGGCATAGTGAAAGCCATCGACATCCTTGGCGGCGGAAATGGTCTCGATCACGGCGCGGTCGTCGAGGTGTTTGGGCAGCGGCAGTTGCACCAGGATGCCGTGTATGGCCGTATCGGTGTTGAGTTTTTCAATCAGCGATTGCAATTGCGCGTGGGATGTGTCGGCGGGCAGCGCGTGAATCTCCGAATGCATGCCAATCGACTCGCAGGCACGCGCCTTGTTGCGCACATAGACTTGCGACGCCGGATCGGCACCGACAATCACCACCGCGAGACCAGGACGCCCCCCACCGGCGGCAATCAGCCGATCCACACGCAGCTTGTATTCCGCGCGGAAAAAATCGGAAATGATTTTGCCGTCAATCAATTTAGCCGTCATTGTTTTGCTTTCGGTTTGAAAAATAATGGGTGTGGTTGGAAGTGATGAGGGTGTCGATGGTTTGGTCGGTGTGGGTGGTCGGCACCGCATCCACCATCTGACAGGCAAATGCCAGCGCGACACGCGATGTGGTTGCCGGCAGCCGCGCCAGCAGCCGGTCATAGTAGCCGCGACCATAGCCCAGCCGGTTGCCGGCGAGATCAAACGCAAGCCCCGGCACCAACACAAAATCAATGTCCGCTGGTGATGCAGGCGGCGAATCGAGTGCGGGCTCCATCAGCCCCCACGCGCTTTTTTGCAGCCGTGCCGTGCCGTCATAAGTCAGCAACAACAAATCCTGTGATGTCTTGTCCACCCTCGGCAGGACAATTTGTTTGCCATCATGGCGGGCGCGCGCAATGATGGCCGAGGTGTCCA
The DNA here is from genome assembly GCA_031427395.1 of Burkholderiales bacterium. GTDB lineage: Bacteria > Pseudomonadota > Gammaproteobacteria > Burkholderiales > Usitatibacteraceae > UKL13-2. Next base: position 2,004 of record JANPNJ010000414.1, on the reverse strand, counting down.
TCTCGCTGCCAAAATTCACTGTCAGCAACAACCGCCTGGCGCGTTGGTATGCGGGCAGCGCAAACAACATTTCCATGCAAACAGTGGTTTCCGCATTGCGATCAGCCACCGCCAGCGCATCGCGCAGGCGACCGATTTTCAGACGCATCGCCGATTTTTCAGACGCAATGTGCTCGCGCAAAGGCGGAGTTGAAGTCATGTCGGCATTTTAGCCTGCTGTTTGAGTGCGCCGTGGTCAGGGGTGTTGCTACTGGAATGCTGGTTTGAGGGTGTTTGAAACCGCCGATAAACGCCGATGTGCCGTGGCCCTTCCCCGGCGAATGCCGGGGCCCAAGTTTGCAGCAACACCACACACCGTAACTTGGGCCACGGCCTTCGCCGGGGAAGGGTATGTGGGAATGCGGGCATTTCCTCATCTCCTCACTTCCTCACCCCTCACCTCCTCACACCCCCAACCCCACCAATACCTCCCCCCGCAAGCCATTCACCCACCAGATTTTTTCCGCGCGCGCCAGATCGGCGGGATAGAGCACCCGCTCGATCACTTTTCCGCTATTGATCAATTCGTCGCGCAGTGTGCCATTGAGCAGCCCGCAATCCTGTGGCGGGGTATATCGTCCGCCGTCGATGTCCAGCACCAGATTGGCGCGGGTGAATTCGGTCAGCTCATTCTGTTCATTCCACAACAAGGTATCCCACACGCCCTCAGGGGGAGCATGCGCCACATAAACTTCGCGACGGGTGGTTTTGTGGTGCAGGAATTCATCAAAGCGTGACACTGAGGACCGCGCCAATTGCACCACGCAATTTTCAGGCGTTGCGGCCAATGGTTCGGCTTCAGTGCGGCATTTACCGTGGGCATCCAACGTCAAGCGCACCCGCCAAAGTCCGCGTGGATAGTGGCTTTTCAAGGCATTCAGGCTGGAGGCCGCCGCCCCGCCAGAATGTTGAAAACGAAAATGCCGCGCCGAATGTTGCAGCCGCGCCAAATGACGATCCAACAAAACATATTCACCCTCCTCCAGTCGCAGCGTTTCCAGCAACGCAAATGGCTTGGAAGCGCGTTCGACAAAACGGGTTTTGTAGGCAAGCTCGGCGGCTTCCCCCGCCACCGTCGAATCAAAAGTGATGCCGCTGCCCACGCCGCAAACTGCCCGCCCATCTTGAATCCACACGCTGCGGATGCCGACGTTGAAACACGCCTGGTGGTCATGCGGTGACACATAACCCATCGCCCCGCAATAGACCCCGCGCGCTGACGTTTCCAATTCGGCAATCGCCTTCATCGCCTCGACCTTGGGCGCGCCGGTCACCGAACCGCAGGGAAACAAGGCCGCAAACACATCGCGCAAAGTTTTGCCGGCTTGCATGGTCGCACGCACGGTGGAAGTCATCTGCCACACCGAGGGCAACGGATGCAGCGAAAACAAATGCGGCACCTCAACGCTATTGAGTTGGGCGATGCGCGACAAATCATTGCGCAGCAAATCGACAATCATCAGATTTTCGGCGCGCTCCTTGGGTGAATGCTTGAGCGCGTCGGCAATGGCGGCGTCATCGGCGGGGGTGTCGCCGCGCGGCGCGGTGCCTTTCATGGGCTGGGTGGTGACGACCGAGGCGCCCAACTCATCACGGCAAAGCGAAAAAAACAATTCCGGTGAGACCGACAGCAACTGAAAATCGCCCGCGTCAATATAGACCTGGTAGCCATTGGGTTGTGCCGACTGCAAGGCGCGGAAAAATGCCAGCGTGTCGCCGGCGAATTCGGCCGCGATGCGGGTGGTGTAATTGACCTGGTAAAAACGCCCCATGGCGATGTCGGCACGGATGGATTCCACCGCCGAAGCAAACGCCGCATGCGAGGTGTCGCGCTGCCATGTGCCCACTTGAAATGCACCAGACGGTTTGTTTTCCACCGGTGCCGCGGTGGCAAATTCGGCGAACCATGCCAGCGGCACCTTGCCCGCCGCGTGGGTGACAAACGCACGGTCAAACGCCACCGCC
>JANPNJ010000413.1:0-1695 GCA_031427395.1 Burkholderiales bacterium | reverse complement strand
CAACGCGGGCATTGTGGTGGCGGTCACACCCGAGCAGGACTATCCCGGACATGCGCTGGCTGGCATTGAATTCCAGCGCCGCTGGGAACAAGCCGCCTTCCGCGCGGGCGGCGAAAATTACCGCGCCCCCGCCCAGCTTGTCGGCGATTTTCTCAGTGGCCGCGCTTCCACCGCGCCGGCATTTGTCACGCCTTCCTACCAGCCGGGTGTGACCATGACCGACCTTTCAACATGCGTGCCGGCATTTGTGGTCGAGGCTGTGCGCGAGGCGCTACCCGTGTTTGATGAAGAGATCAAAGGCTTTGCCATGCATAACGCGGTGCTCACTGGCGTGGAGACCCGCACTTCCGCGCCGATACGCATCAGTCGCCGCGATGACAATTTCCAGAGCGTCAACACCAGCGGCCTGTTCCCGGCGGGCGAGGGCGCGGGGTATGCCGGCGGCATCATGAGCGCGGCGGTCGACGGCATCAAGATCGCCGAGGCGGTGGCGCTGTCGATGCTGGATGCCACCGACACCATCCGGCACAAGCGGGTGAAGATTGATGACCAGGCGAGTCCGTATTAAAAAATGAAACCAGCCTATTGACGGCATGTTCCAGCGGTCGGAATGATGGCCGCGGGCATTGACATTATTCCGTACGGTCTGTACAGTTAGATTATGCAACCCTTAGTCAAAACCCAACCCAAAAGTTCCAAAGGTTCCACAGGTTCCAAAGGTTCCAACGGCATCAAAGGCAGCGAAGAAGCGCGACAACAATTGCCCGCCATTCTCGCCGCCGCCGCCCAGGGCCGCAGCACCATCATCACCCGCCATGGCCGCGCGGTAGCCGCCGTGGTGCCGGCGAATGCGGTGAAGACCGCCAAATCCGCGTCCCTGCTGGCGCTGGCCGGAACCGGCAAGGGTCTGTGGGGCAGCAATAGCGTGAAAACGATCCGCAAACTGCGTGACGAATGGAATCGTTAGACGCGGATAATTTGCCAGACGGTGCGCTGGTGCTGGTTGACAGCGCGCCCATCATCTACACACTCGAATCCCACGGCAAATCCGCCAAACGCTTTGCCCGCCTGTTTCAACGCCATGCGGACGGTGAAATTGAATTGGCCGTCACCACCATCACCATTGCGGAAGTATTGACCGGCCCGCTCGGTGCCGGCGAGGAAGTGCTGGCGAAACGCTATCGTGCGGTGCTGGAGGCGTGGCGGGTGGTCGATTTCACCAGCGACATCGCCGAGGGCGCGGCACGCGTTCGCGGCAGATATGGCATGAAGCTGCCGGATGCGATTCAGATGGCGAGTGCGTTGGCGGTCAACGCCGATGCGCTGGTGACGCACGACCGGGATTTTGCGAAGGTGCGGGGGTTGCGGGTGTTGGGGTAGCGGGGCGTTGTACAACAGGCAACGTGGATATTGTCAGGAAAAACACAATATGTAGCACGCCGTTTCAGGCAAAAAGTGCCGAAAACGCCCGCCAATTAACAAGTTTGAATAAATTACCCCAGCGCCTGCTTAATATCCGCCTTCAAATCCGCTACATCCTCCACCCCAATCGACAGCCGCACCAATGAGTCATTGATGCCCAACTCAGCGCGAATGTGGGCAGGGATGGAGGCATGGGTCATGATGGCCGGGTGCTCGGCCAGGCTTTCCACGCCGCCCAGGCTTTCCGCGCAGACAAAAATTTTCAGGCGCTCC
>JANPNJ010000412.1:0-2094 GCA_031427395.1 Burkholderiales bacterium | reverse complement strand
CTCAGCCAGAAAATGGGCATCCACGAGTGGCGCTACGACAACAATGTTTCCAATGACCTGCGCTACAAAGTCCCGCTGAAGGAGTTGACCATTGCGCTCAAGAGCATCAAGGTCGAAGTCGAGCTTGGGTTTGACCGCAAGCTGGGTTTTGCCGAGGCGCAACGCTGTTTGAATTGCGATGTGCAGACGGTGTTCACGCCGCGCCTGTGCATCGAGTGTGATGCCTGTGTCGATATTTGCCCGATGGATTGCATCACCTTCACACTGGACGGCAATGAGCCCGAGTTGCGCGCGCGCCTGAGTGCGCCGGCGCTGAATCTGTCCCAGGACCTGTATGTCGCCGACGGCCTCATTTCCGGCCGCATCATGGCCAAGGATGAGGACGTGTGCCTGCATTGCGGCCTGTGCGCCGAACGCTGCCCGACCGGCGCGTGGGACATGCAAAAATTTTTGCTGACCCCCGCCTATGCGGGCACGGGCTGCCGCACACCACCCGCAAAAACCATCGAGCCAATACGCGAGGCCGCCGAATAATGAAACCCATTTCCGCCATCAACGACTTTGTTGTCAAATTCGCCAACGTCAACGGCTCCGGCTCGGCCTCGGCCAACGAGCTGTTTGCCAAGGCGATTCTGCGCATGGGTGTGCCGGTTGCCCCGCGCAATATTTTTCCATCCAACATCCAGGGCCTGCCTACATGGTATGAGGTGCGCGTGACCGAAAAAGGCCACCTCGGCCGCCGTGGCGGGGTGGATTTCATGGTGGCGATGAACCCGCAAACCTGGGACGCGGATGTCACCGAACTGTCACCCGGCGGCTATCTTTTTTACGACAATTCCAAAGCCCTGCCACCCGGAAAATTCCGCACTGATGTGCAATTGCTGGGCATGCCGCTGACCGAAATCAGCAATGCTGCCTACACCGATTCGCGCGAGCGGCAATTGTTCAAAAATATTATTTATCTCGGCGCGTTGTCATTTTTGCTGGGGCTGGATGCTGCCGAAATCGAAAAATTGTTCGCGGAACAATACAAAGGCAAGGAGCGCCTGCTCGACTCCAACAAACAGGCGCTGCATCTGGGGCGCGACCACGCGGCCAAACACTTCGCGCCCATCGGTTTGAAAATCGAGCGGCGCGACGCGGTGGGGGCCCGCATTTTCATCGAGGGCAACAGCGCCGCCGCGCTCGGCTGCGTGTATGGCGGGGCTACCGTGTGTGCGTGGTATCCGATCACCCCCTCGTCATCACTCGCCGAAGCCTTCACCAAGTGGTGCCAAAAATTCCGGGTGGAGAGCGACACCGGCAAAAACAAATTCGCCATCGTGCAGGCCGAGGATGAGCTGGCCTCGATCGGCATGGTGGTGGGCGCGGGCTGGAACGGCGCACGCGCCTTCACCGCCACCTCCGGGCCCGGTGTGTCGCTCATGCAGGAATTCATCGGCCTGGCCTATTTTGCCGAGATACCGGTCACCATCATCAATGTGCAGCGCGGCGGGCCTTCCACCGGCATGCCGACCCGCACCCAGCAATCCGATGTGCTGTCGTGCGCCTATGCCTCGCACGGCGACACCAAACATGTGTTGCTGTTTCCCGAAGACCCGCATGAGTGTTTTGAAATGGCGGCCACCGCACTCGACCTAGCGGACAGGTTGCAGACACCGATATTCGTCATGACCGACCTCGACATCGGCATGAACCAGCGCCTGTGCAAACCTCTGGTGTGGGACGACAGCCGCACCTACGACCGCGGCAAGGTGATGACCGCCGAAGAGCTGGAAGCGGGCAAGGTATTCGGCCGCTACCTGGATGTGGATGGTGACGGCATTCCCTACCGCACCTATCCCGGCACCCACCCGACCAAGGGCGCGTATTTCACCCGTGGCACCAGCCGCGACCGTTTCGCCAAATACAGCGAGGCAGGCCCCGACTATGTGGACAACATGGCGCGCCTGTTGCACAAATTCGAGACCGCAAAAAATCTGGTACCGCAGCCGGTGCCACAGGCGGCCAACGCAAAAACCAAACTCGGCGTGATTTTCTACGGCTCGACCAGCCCGGCCATGAGTGAGGCCATCGAAGCGCTCGACGCCGACA
>JANPNJ010000411.1:0-2624 GCA_031427395.1 Burkholderiales bacterium | reverse complement strand
GGCTTCACCCTCATCGAAGTGCTGGTCGCACTCGCCATTTTTGCGGCCATCGCACTTATCTCACATCGCACCCTGTCGAGCATTTTTGATACGCGTGAGCGCCTCGATTTGCAATCCACCACGTTGCGCGACCAGGCGTTGTTTTTTGCGCGGCTGGAAAATGATTTGCTGGTGCTCATGCCGCGAGCGATTCGCAACGGTGATGGTTTATCGGAGGCGGCATTGGTCGTATCGGCGGCAACCTCCACAGCGGACGATGCGGTGATCGTGTTCACCCGCGCCGGGTTTGCCGCCGGCAGCGGCACCAGCGCGGCACCGCAGCGTGTGGGCTATCGCCTGAAAAACAACAGCATCGAAATGCTGCTCTGGGACGGGCTCGATCACGCGCCGCGCGCCGCGCCGCATGTGTATCCCGCGCTGAAGAACATCCGGGAATTCCGCTGGCGGGTGTTGCCTGCCGCCAGCGACAACAATGCCGCGTGGCGGCTGAACTGGCCAGCCGGCGGCGCAGTTGCGTCGGGCGCGCCGGCTGCGCTGGAAGTGACGGTGACCCCCGCAGACGGCGCGCCGCTGGTGCGGATGTTCGTGCTCAGACCGTTGGGAGCACCCGGTGCAAGCTAGAAACCAACATGGTGCGGCAATCATCACCGCCTTGTTGGTGGTGATGCTTGCCGCCACCGTCGCCGCCATTCTGCTCGCACGCCAGTCCGAGGCACTCACGCGCACGGCGCGCGCCACCGAACGCAGCCAACTCATGTTGTTCGCCAACACCACCCTGGCGTGGGCGCGCAGCGCACTTTTGGTGCAGCAACAAAACAGCACCTACGTTGCCCTGAACCAGCCGTGGGCGCAAGGACTGGTAGCGCGACCAATTGAATCGGCGAGCGCCGCCGGTTTGTTGCGCGACGCGCAGGCAAAATTCAATCTCAACAATTTGATCGGTGCGGACGGCAGGCGCCGCGCGGAGGACAGCGAGATTTTTGTGCGGCTGCTGGAAACACTGAAACTCGACCCCGGCATCGCCGACGCCATTGTTGATTGGCTGGACAGTGACGACGATGTTTCCACCCCCGGCGGCGCGGAAAACGGCTACTACTGGAGCAGGCAGCCCGCCTTTCGCGCCGCCAACCGCGCCATTTTTTCCATGGACGAACTGCATCGCGTCAAAGGCATTGACGACAAAATTTTTGCCGCGCTGTCGCAATATGTCACCGCCCTGCCGCCAGTTGCTGGCAATGAGCGCAGCAAAATCAACATCAACACCACATCGAGGGAACTGTTGCAGGCGGTGCTGCCCACCGTTTCCGCCGAGGAAATCACCGCCATCCTGCGCCTGCGGGAAATCGCGCCCTTCAGCAGCACCGGCAGTGAGGTTGGTGGCATCAAAGACCGCAAGGCGCTGCCGCCTGCATTGGTGGATGCGTTTCTGGATGTGAAAAGCCGCCATTTCGAAGCGGCACTGGCCATCACCGGCGAGGCGGCACAGGTGCGCATGGCGGCGATGCTGCAATTGCAGGCACCGCCGCCGGGTGCGATTGCCAGCATCGCCCCGGCTATAATTTGGGTGAAGGAACAGTAGCAAAGGCGACCCTGATCGACCCCTTCCCCCGGCAACGGGGGAAGGCTGGGATGGGGGCGATGCCTACAACAAAGAGCCCCACTTGCCACGCACAATTTTCATTCCTGATCTTGATAGTTTTGCGGCGCACACCGAAGCGCGTTATGTCGTCACGACGGCAGGCAAGCCAGTCATCCAGGACAAAGCCGCGTGTGCCGCCATGCCGCCTGCCGACGATACCCTCATCGTCATCCCGCTGGCGCGCATTGCCTTCATCGATGCACGGCTGCCGCGTGTGTCGGCCGCCAAGCGCGCGCAGTTGGTCAATTTCGCCATCGAGGACAAGCTCACCATTGACCCCGCCACCGTCCACGCCATCATCATCGGCGAATCATTGACCGCCGCCGACCACCACATCATCGCCGCCATCAGCAGTGTGTGGCTGATTGATGTGCTGCACTGGCTGCAACAAGCGGGCATCACCCCCACCGCCGCCATCGCCGAGTCGGCGCGGTATGCGCGGCAACCAGGCGAATGGCGGGTGGTGCTCGATGGCCGGCACGGCATGGTGATCCGCCCCGACGGGCTGGCCGCCACTCTCGATGCCGACAATTGCGCGACGCCGCCGTTTCAATTGTTGCTGGCGTTGAATGAAGCCGTCGCCGCCGAAAGCGGGCGCGCCACGCCGGCCACCATTCGTGTCCATTCCCCGCCTGATGAACCAGGCCTCGACCTGGCGCGCTGGCGGCAGCAGATCGGCGAACACATCACCCTCATCGCCGAACCCACCCCCACCATGCCTGCGGCGGATATCCATGCCGGCAGCAACAACTTTTTGCTCGGGAGCTTTCTGCCCGCCAGCCGTTCTGCTTCAGCCATAAATGTCCTGAAACCCGCATGGATACTGGTGTTTGTCATTATTTTCCTGCAGAGCCATTGTGTTTTCATCCGGTCAGATGGCAAGACTCTTCCAGTTCCCGCCCATCGTCCAATTAAGCCGATCTACGTTAAGAAGTTCGTTGAACTCGTTGATGGAGTGTAACAAATGAGCAAACTGGCAGACTAT
>JANPNJ010000410.1:0-1507 GCA_031427395.1 Burkholderiales bacterium | reverse complement strand
TGCGGTGCCAGTCCCGTATTCCTCGGTGAGCGGCCGTTTTGTGCAGCGTGTGCCAAAGTCGTTGCACCGCCAGCTTGTGGATGAAGCAAAAAATGAGGGCGTTTCACTCAATACTTTGGTTGTTTCGCTGGTGGCGGAAGGGCTGGGTCGCCGCGTTGCGCGGCCATCGCCGGTTTCAAGATCAGGCGCGCGCGTGGTGAAGCGGCGCGCCGCATAACAAATTTGTTGGAGTTCATAGTGTACGAGTACACTGTATTCATTGCAGCGCTTGGCTCGAAGGGAGTTGATGAGGTAAGGAGCAAACTTTCACGCGGCGATTGGGCGAACAAACGGAAAAAATGGGCGCAAGATTGGCTTGTCGAGCAAGACTCCAAGCTTGAGGCGCAACGAGGAGATACAGCCTTGGCTATTGCAGCAGCGGATAGCGCCAGTGCGCGTGAGGCGATTGATGTTTCCCGTGAGGACAATAAAATTGCCCACGCGGCAAGTGTCGCCGCCACCGCTGCCGCATCCCTGGCGTCTGATGCGCAATAATATTGCGCGGTCGAATCGTAGGATTGCTTTATGCGCCGCATTTGCCGCATTCATTGCCGCTGTTGCCGCCATCATTTCCGTGTTCAAAAAGTAATCAACAATCGCCCCTGGATTTGCGCACGATTTTTGCGGATCTCAAAAAGTCCGAGGCGCAACACCTGGCAGGCAGGCGTCTACGTCGCGCCGCCAGCTTCACCCGTTCCGATCTGTTCCATCGACGCTTGAGCGGCTGCAAGTCATTAGTCGGCATTTCGTTTATGCCGGGCACGCGCTGTAATATTTCAACACGCCTTATGTCCGGCGCTAATTCCCAAACACCGGCGCGCGCTTGTCCATATTCGCCATCATCGCCTCCTGCAAATCCGCTGACATCAGCATGGCCGCATTCCAGGTGGCGATGTGGTTGAGTCCGTCGGCCACGGAATGGTCACGCGCGTAGTTCAGCATTTCTTTTGTGCCGCGGATGGCCAGTGGCGATTTGGCGGCAATAGTCGCGGCGATGTCGTCCACGCCCGCCGTTAGGGACGCGGGTGTGTCGAACAGCCGATTGACCAGGCCGATTTTTTCGGCTTCCACCGCGCGGACATGGCGGCCGGTGAAGGCGAGCTCGCGCACCACGGCGGGGTTGATGATTTTTGGCAGGCGCTGCAGGGTGCCGACATCGGCGGTCATGCCGATGTCGATTTCCTTGATTGAGAATGTCGCATCGGCACTTGCGTAACGCAGGTCGCAACACGCCGCCATGTCCACGCCGCCGCCGAAACAAACCCCATGAATGGCGGCGATCACCGGCTTGCGGCAACGCTCGATGGCGCTGAGGGTATCCTGCAAGTCGAGAATGATGTTGCGCAATTTTTCCCGCATCCGCGCCTCGCACGCATCCTCGATTTGTTTGCCCAGCGCCATCATCATGTTGAGATCAATGCCCGAGCAAAAATTCGCGCCGTTGCCGGACAGGATCACCACCCGTGCT
>JANPNJ010000409.1:0-4423 GCA_031427395.1 Burkholderiales bacterium | reverse complement strand
GTTGCTCCGGATCTTCATCGACGCACCGGCCGGCATCACCGTGGAAGATTGCGCGCGGGTGAGCAACCACCTCACCCGGGCATTCGTGGTTGAGGGCATCGAGTACGAGCGCCTGGAAGTGTCTTCGCCGGGTTTGGATCGGGTGCTGAAAACAGTCGCCGATTTTGTGCGCTATCAGGGACAGCCGGTCAAAGTGCGGCTCAATACCACGGTGGATGCGCGCAAGCGGTTTAATGCGGTGGTGCAGGCGGTTGAAGGCAGCCGGGTGTTATTCGCTTTGGTGGATGAGAGCGATGCCGCGGCGAGTGCCGGGCAGAAAAAACGCGGCAATGCCAAGGTCAAATCAAAAGTCGAAGCGACAGAATCGGCAGAGTTAAAAGTAATTACGGTTGATTTGGCGCAAATCGAAAAGGCGCGGCTGATTCCGCAGTTGTGAAAATCATATTTGTACAGGTGGCGACGGGAATGACTCCTTGCGCCTCGTTTGGGATAGTTGGAGATAAAAAATGAGTCGTGAAATTTTATTGTTGGTGGATGCCCTGGCGCGCGAGAAGAGTGTGCCGCGCGAAACCGTGTTTATCGCGCTGGAAATGGCGCTCGCTTCGGCGACCAAGCGAAAATTCACCGACAAAATCCTCCAGGAAGAGGGTGATGTGCGGGTTGAAATCGATCGTTTGACGGGTGAGTACGCCGCCTTCCGCCGCTGGACAGTGGTGCCGGATGAAGAGCATGAAGAACCGGCGCGTCAAATCGCCATCACCGACGCGCCCGAGCGCGGCGAAGACCTGCAACTGGGCGACACCATCGAAGAGCCGCTGGAAGCGGTGGATTTCGGTCGCATTGGCGCACAAACGGCCAAGCAGGTGATCCTGCAAAAAATCCGCGACGCGGAACGCGAACAAATCCTCCAGGACTTTTTGGCGCGGGACGAGCAATTGGTCACCGGCACCATCAAGCGTGTGGAGCGCGGCAATGTGATTGTCGAGTCCGGGCGCATTGAGGCTATCCTGCCGAAATCCGAATTGATTCCGAAAGAAAACCTGCGGGTGGGCGACCGCGTGCGCGCGCATCTCCTGAAAATCGACCGCAACCTGCGCGGGCCGCAATTGGTGCTGTCGCGCATTTCGCCGGATTTCATCCGTGTGTTGTTTGAGCTCGAAGTGCCGGAGATCGAGGAAGGGTTGCTGGAGATCAAATCGGCCGCGCGCGATCCTGGCATGCGCGCCAAAATCGCCGTCAAGTCAAATGATCCGCGGGTTGACCCCATTGGCACCTGTGTGGGCATGCGGGGTTCGCGTGTGCAGGCCGTGACCGGCGAATTGGCGGGTGAGCGGGTCGATATTATTTTATGGTCGGCCGACCCGGCGCAATTTGTCATCAACGCACTGGCACCAGCGGAAGTGTCGTCCATCATTGTGGACGAGGAAAAACATTCGATGGATGTGGTGGTGGATGAAGAGCAGTTGGCGCAGGCCATCGGCCGCGGCGGGCAAAACGTCCGCCTGGCATCGGAATTGACCGGCTGGCAGTTGAACATCATGACCGAGGAAACCGCCAATGAGCGGCGCTCGACCGAGCAGCAATCAATCCAGCAGTTGTTCATCGAAAAGCTCGACGTTGACGAAGAGGTTGCGCAGATTCTGATCAGTGAAGGCTTCAGCAATCTTGAGGAAGTGGCCTATGTGCCGCTGAGTGAAATGCTCGAAATCGAGTCATTTGACGAAGACACAGTCAACGAGCTGCGCCGCCGCGCGCGCGACGCACTGGTGACTGCCGCCATCAAGTCGGAAGAGACCATGGAGACCGGTGCCGAGGATTTGCTCGGCATGGAAGGCATGGACGCCGACACCGCGCACACGCTGGCGACCAAGGGTGTGCAAACCATGGAAGATCTCGCCGATCTGGCCATTGATGAATTGACGGAGATGACCGGCATGGATGCCGAGCGCGCCAAGACACTCATCATGACCGCGCGTGCGCCGTGGTTTGCCGCGGAAAATGCGGAAGCGGCAACATCAGCATAAGCAGGCGCAGGGCGTGGCAACTTCATCGCAGCACAACGTATCGTAAAAACAAGGCAAGGCATGGCTCAAACCACCGTTGAACAATTCGCCAAGGAACTCAAGCTCACCCCTGATTTGCTCATCGAGCAGCTCAAGTCGTCGGGCGTGGCGAAAGCCGACTCAGCAGATACGCTGACTGAGGAAGACAAGACACGCCTGCTTGCCTTCCTGCAGGAGTCGCACGGCCACAAGGACGAGAAGAAAAAAATCACCTTGATGCGCAAACAAACCTCCGAGATCAAAAAATCGGATGCCACCGGCAAGGCGCGCACCATCCAGGTGGAAGTCCGCAAAAAGCGCACTTTTGTCAAAGCCGAAGCAGTGGTCGAACCCGTTGTCGAAGCGCCGGTTGAGCCCGCGCAGCCGATCATCAATGACGAGGAAATGGCAAAACGCCGCGCCGAGGAAGTGCGCCAGACCACGTTGCTTGCCAAACAAGCCGAGCAAAAGGCGAAAGCACCGCCCAAGCGCCGCACCAAGAAAGAGCAGGAAGCGGATGCTGTCCTCGCCGCCGAGGCGGCAACCAAGGCAGACGCCGAAGCCAAGATGGCGCCGGAAATCAAAACCGAAGTGCGCGCCAAGCTTGGCGCACCAAGCGCCGAAGCGCTGGCAAACAAGCCGCCGCCTCCACCCAAAGCCGTTGTTGCACCTGTTGATGGCCCGCGCATTGGCGAACGGGTGGTGTTGAAAAAAGATCCGCCGCCGGTTGCCGCCGGCCCCGCCGGCACCTTGCATCGGCCGGTGATCAAAGATGCCGACGGCCAGATCAAAACCGACAAAAAGCCCACCAAGAAACCGGTCAAAACCACATCGTCATGGAGTGATGACGCCAGCAAGCGCCGCACCATCAAGACCCGCGGCGACGCCAGCGGCGGACGAGAGGGCTGGCGCGGCCGCCGTGCCAAGGCGCACCACGACGATGCCGGCACGGAAAACAATTTCCAGACACCTGCCGAGGCGATTATTTATGAGGTGATGGTTCCCGAGACCATTACCGTCGGCGAGTTGGCACAAAAAATGGCCGTGAAAGCCGCCGAGGTCATCAAGATCATGATGAAAATGGGCTCCATGGCCACCATCAATCAGGTGATTGACCAGGAGACGGCGATTTTGCTGGTCGAGGAAATGGGTCACACCGCGATTGCTGCCAAGGCGGACGATCCTGAATCATATTTGCAGGAAGCGGTGGTACACAGCCCGGAGGATATGGTCACACGTCCGCCGGTGGTGACCATCATGGGCCACGTCGATCACGGCAAAACGTCACTGCTCGACAAAATCCGCAGTGCGCGGGTGGCGTCCGGCGAAGCGGGAGGCATCACCCAGCACATCGGCGCGTATCACGTTGAAACCCCCAAAGGGGTCATCACATTTTTGGATACACCCGGTCACGAGGCGTTCACCGCGATGCGCGCGCGCGGCTCACAAATCACCGACATCGTTATTTTGGTGGTGGCGGCGGATGACGGCGTCATGCCACAAACCAAGGAAGCCATTGCCCATGCCAAGGCGGCAAATGTACCGATGATTGTGGCGGTCAATAAAATCGACAAGCCTGAAGCCAATTTTGAGCGCGTCAAGCAGGATTTGGTGGCCAATGATGTATTGCCTGAGGAGTACGGCGGGGATGTCATGTTTGTGCCGGTGTCGGCCAAGACCGGTGTTGGCCTCGATAATTTGCTCGATGCCATTTTGCTGGTGGCCGAGGTGGCCGAGCTCAAGGCGGTGCGCAATGCGCCGGCCAAGGGCGTGGTCATTGAAGCGCGACTCGACAAGGGCCGCGGACCGGTCGCCACTGTGCTGGTGCAATCCGGCACGCTCAAAAAAGGCGACATGTTGCTGGCGGGGGGCGTATTCGGCAGGGTGCGCGCATTGATCGACGAAGACGGCAAGAGTGTGGACGAGGCCGGTCCGTCGATTCCTGTCGAGGTGCAGGGGCTGACTGACGTGCCCGGTGCCGGTGAAGACATGATGGTGCTGAATGACGAGCGCAAGGCGCGTGAAATTGCGTTGTTCCGCCAAGGGAAATACCGCGATGTGAAGCTCGCCAAATTGCAATCAGCAAAACTGGAAAATGCTTTCGAGCAAATGGGTGAGGGCGCCACCAAATCGCTGGCCATCATCATCAAGGCCGACGTGCAGGGTTCCTACGAGGGCTTGACCCACGCGCTGGCAAAACTTTCCACGCCGGAAGTGCGCGTCAATGTCGTGCATGCCGCGGTGGGTGCCATCAGCGAGTCAGATGTCAATCTGGCGATCGCATCAAAAGCGGTGGTGATCGGCTTCAACGTGCGCGCCGATGCCGGTGCGCGCAAGCTGACCGAAAACGCCGGGGTGCAGATCCGCTACTACAACATCAT
>JANPNJ010000408.1:0-2662 GCA_031427395.1 Burkholderiales bacterium | reverse complement strand
TTTTTTCGATGAATTCGCCCATTGGATTGGCACTGGTGGCACCGGGAATCAATTGCGACCATGCGTCCGGCTTGAAATTGGGCACATTGCCGTACAGGGTGGAGGATTGCTCCTGGAATTTTTTTTGCGCTTCGTGGAACGCGCCAATGGAGCGCTCCAGATAGCTGCCCATCAGGCCCTGCATCGAGTGCCCATAGTAGCGAATGATGTTGGCCAGCATATCGGAGGAAAACATTGGCACGCCGCCGGATTCTTCTTCGAGAATCACCTGCAACAGGATGCTGCGGGTGAGGTCTTCGCCGCTGCGGGCGTCCTGCACCACAAATGTTTCCTGGCTCAACACAAATTGTTTGACTTCCGCCAGGGTGATGTACGCGCTGGTTTCGGTATCGTACAAACGGCGGTTGGGGTATTTTTTGATGACGCGCGCCATATCGGCTCCTCGGTGGCAATGTGACTGGGACTTGATGCGAGACTTGCCAGTGTTGCAGTACACAAATATTGTTGCATTTTGGCTGTAAAACCTTCCAACGGGTTTTGCCGCATGGCACAAACAATTCGCCCGAATGGGATTCGGCTGCAGCCAATATCCTATTGAATATATTAGCATTTTTTGCTGTTTTCAGGCAATCGGCATGCCTCGGAAATTAGTTTGCTGCGCCGCACAATAATTGCTTGACAATCCGAACAAGCACCCCTATTATAGAAATTGTGCAGCGCAGCATATCAAGGGATTCCAGATAAGCTGCCCGATTCAATCACCCACAAGGAGCAACACCATGAACACATTCAACGCCACCACCGAACAATTCGGTGATTTTTCCAAATCCACCCTGGATGCCGCCATGAAATTCGCACAGATTGGCCTGTCTAACGCCGAGCATCTGGTTGCACTCAACATGGAAGCCTTCAAAGTCGGCTTTGATGTCACCGCAAAAAACGTCAAGGCGGTTTCTGCCGTCAAGGACGCCAACGACCTGAACAGCCTGCGCACCAATGCCGCGGAAACCGGTCTTGAGTTCGCCATGGGTTACAGCAAAAATTTCTACACTGCCGCCGCCTCCGCCCAAGCCCAATACGGCGCGCTGGTTGAAGAACGTGTGAATCTGTTTCAAAAGTCGGTCGTGGATAATCTTGACAAGGTTGCCAAGTCGGCACCGGCCGGTTCCGACGTTTTTGTTGCCGCCATCAAAAATGGCATGGCCGCTTCCGCCGCTGCAACCGACAGTTTTTCAAAGGCAGCGAAACAAGCCACCAATTTTGCCGACAACGCGTTCAAGACCGCGACTGAAACTGCCGAAAAAGCTGTCAAGCCAGCCGCCAAACGCAAGTAATTCCGTCTCCTCCTCCTTAACAACACGTTAGGGACTTCGCCCCAAGGGTTCATTCTCTTGGGGCTTTTTCTATTGTGCCGCCCTAAAATACCGCTTGTTTCCAACCAAAAAAATTAACATGAAAAAAATTGCACTCATCACCGGCGGCGTTGGCGGCATCGGCACCAGCATTTCCAAACGACTGGCGGCGGACGGCTGTTTGGTCATTGCCAATTATCTGGTGTCAGGTTCGGAAAACCCCTGGCATGACGCGATGCAAGCCGCCGGTCACGGCAATGAATCGTATGAGTCCATCCAGGCCGACGTCAGCGATTTTTCCGCTGCCCAGGCAATGGTCGCAAAAATCGAAAACCAACACGGTCACATCGACATTCTCATCAATTGCGCCGGCATCACGCGCGACGCGAGTTTTCGCAAAATGTCGTTGGATCAATGGCGTGCGGTGATGTCCACCAATCTTGACAGCGCCTTCAATGTCACCAAACAGGTGATCGAAGGCATGGTGGAACGCCAGTGGGGGCGCATCATCAATATTTCGAGTGTCAACGGCGTCAAGGGCGCGTTTGGGCAGACCAATTATTCCGCCGCCAAGGCCGGTATATTGGGATTCACCAAGGCACTCGCGCTGGAAATGGCGGCAAAGGGCATCACTGTCAATGCCGTGTCCCCCGGCTTTATCGATACCCCCATGACTCAGGCCATGCAGGCGGCGCGACAGGAGATCATTCAATCGATACCTTCAAAACGCATGGGTGTGCCCGATGATATTGCCAACGCGGTGGCGTTCCTGGCGAGCGAGGCATCAAGTTATGTCACCGGCACCAATCTGGCGGTCAACGGCGGGGTGCATCTTTACCAGTAAACCGGCATCACTGCATGTGTTGCCCGCCATTGATGGCGATATTGGCGCCCGTGATAAACGCCGCCTCGTCAGACGCCAGATAAGCACACAGCCCGGCCACCTCCTCCGGTTTGCCGAGGCGTCCCAGTGGTATCTGCGGAATGATTTTGCTGTTGAGTACATCTTCGGGAATCGCGCGCACCATTGCCGTGCCGATGTATCCGGGCGAGATGGTATTCACCGTCACACCTTTTTTCGCCACCTCCAGTGCCAGCGCCTTGGTGAAGCCGTGCATCCCGGCCTTTGCCGCCGAATAATTGGTCTGCCCGAAGGCGCCCTTCTGGCCGTTGACCGATGACACATTGATGACCCGCCCCCAGCCGCGCGTGACCATGCCGTCCACCACCGGTTTTGACATATTGAATACACTGTCGAGATTGGTGTCGATCACCGCATCCCAGTCGATCTTGGTCATTTTCTTGAAGGT
>JANPNJ010000407.1:0-1748 GCA_031427395.1 Burkholderiales bacterium | reverse complement strand
CTGCCCATTCCGCCGACTACGCGCGTGATCTTTATGCCAATTTGCGCACGCTCGATGCGGCCGGCACCGCGGTGATATTGGTGGAAGCGCCGCCGGTTGGGGTGGCGTGGGATGCGGTCAATGACCGGCTGCGGCGGGCGGCGGTGGGATTGGAGAAATAATTTTTTTGTGCAAATGAAGCGCGACTGCCATCGCCTGTCATTCCCCGCCGCGTTCGGAATGCCAGCAAGCTTTGGTAGGGTGGGCGCAGCCCACCATCATCACAAACGGTGGGTTTCACCCACCCAACCTCATTTTGCCGACGCGGGGATAAGCGGTGGCAACAGCACCGGCAACAGCACCGATGACGCCTCGACCCCGCCGCGAAACACGCGTTGCGTCGCCTTCACATAGTCGCTTGCCCGCGCCTCGGGGATGCGCACAAAGGTCTGCGGGTTGCGATCCACCAGCGGAAACCAGGATGACTGAATTTGCACCATGATGCGATGCCCGCGGCGGAAGGTGTGCAACACGTCGGGCAGGGCGAATTCAATTTTCTCAACCTGGTTGGGCACCATCGGTGATGGCGTGACAAAACTTTTGCGGAATTTCGCGCGGAACGGCTCGCCGCGAATCAATTGCTGGTAGCCGGCCATCTGCTGGCGCGGCACCGGCACATCGCGCGGCGGTGCGGTGGGCGCGGCGGGGCTGCCAGCGTTTTCGGCGTTGAGTTCAGCCGGATATACGTCAATCAACTTCACCACAAAGTCACTGTCGGTGCCGCTGGTGGAAACAAACAGGCGCGCGGTGATGGGTCCAGCGATGGTGATGTCCTCCTCCAGCACCTCGCCCTGATACACCAGCACATCGGTGCGCGAAGCGGCGAAGCGTTGATCACTCACCACATATTCCTGTGGCACGTTGATCGACACGGCGGTGGTGTAGGGCACCGGCTTGGCGGGGTCGCTCACATATTCGTCAAAGGATTTTGCGCTGTCCGCCGTCCAGCCCAGTTTGCCGCCGGTTTTCAGATACAGCGTTTTGTTTTGCGCGGCGGCAGGCGGCCATTGCGGATACTGCCGCCACACATTGGTGCCGGTTTCAAACACGTTTGCCTCCGCAATTTTGCTGTCCTTGTCCTTGAGGTGTTTTTCAAAAAACGGCAGCAGGATATTTTTGCGGTAGTGATCGGCGGTCTTGGCACCAAAATCGACATGGCCGATTTTTGCGCCGTCATGCCGCAGCCAGCCGCCGTGCGCCCACGGCCCCATCACCAGGCTGTTGAAAATGCCCTTGTTGTTTTTGCCGATCTCACGAAATGTTTTTAATGGCCCCACCGGGTCTTCGAGATCGTACCAGCCGCCGACAGTGAGCACGGCGGTTTTGATGTTTTTCAGGTGGCGCGAGATGTCGCGCGGCTGCCAGTAATCGTTGTAGGTGTCGTTCTTCGCCTGTTCGGCAAACAGCGATTTTTTGTCGCCCGACACCAGTTTGATGATATCGGCCAGCGTGCCCGCCTGCAAATAAAATTGATAGCCATCCTGTGTGCCGTAATTAAAAGTCACACGATCCCGCGGCGGCAGGGTGGGCGTGTCCTGCTGTTTGAAATTGGCGTAGAAGCCGAAGTTTGATGCCAGCATGAATGCGCCGTTATGGTAGCTGTCGTCGCCCATGTAGAAATCAGTCACCGGTGCCTGCGGTGACGCCGCCTTGATGGCGGGGTGGCCATCGATGATGCTGGCGGAAACATAAAACCCCGGATAGGAATT
>JANPNJ010000406.1:0-2501 GCA_031427395.1 Burkholderiales bacterium | reverse complement strand
CCCCATTGCCGCCTGGCCCATTGACCACATCGGCATGAATATCCCCAACGCCAGGATCAGCACCATCACCGCCATGATCACCAGCAATATCGGTTCGATTTTGGCCGACAATTCCTTGATGGCATAGGCGATTTCGCGCTCATACATGTCGGCGATTTCGGCCAGCAAGGAGTCGATGGCGCCGGTTTCCTCGCCCACCGCAATCATTTGCAACACCACCGGGGTAAAGGCACCGGAAACCGTGGCGCAGCGGTGCAGGCTGTCGCCGCGCTCGATGCCATCCCGCATTTCATCGACCTGGCGGGCAAAATAAGCGTTGTCGGTTGTCCTCGACACCAGGGTCAGCGCTTCCAGCACCGGAATACCGCTCTGGGATGCCAGGGAAAAACTGCGGGAAAAACGCGCCAGTGTGCCCTTGCGAATAATATCGCCCACAATCGGCAGCCTGAGTTTGAGCCGATCCCACCAATACCGCCCGCCCGAGGTGCGCAACCCGGCGCGAATGGCCAACCAGCCGCCAATGGCCGCCACAGTCAGCAACGGCCACCAGCGCACCATCCAGCTCGAAAAACCGATCAGCATCCGGGTGATCAGCGGCAGCTTGGCATTCAACCCGGCAAACACACCAACAAACACCGGAATCACAAAAATATTGAGCACAACAATGGCAATCGCACCGGCAATCAGCACAAAGGTCGGATATCGCAACGCCGCGCGAATTTGTTCGCGCACGTCCTTTTCAAATTCAAGATGCTGGGTCAGGCGGCTGAACACTTCCGCCAGGCGCCCGCTGAGCTCGCCAACCCGGACCATCGCCACAAAAAACACTGAAAAAATGGCCGGATGGCGCGCCATGGCGGTGGACAATTCCCGCCCCTGGTCGAGGCTGGCGCGTATGTCCGCCAGCACATTGGCAAAACTGCTGTTGCTGGATGATTCCTCCAACCCGGACAACGCCCGAAACACCGGCACAGCGGTGCGCTGCAGGGTATGCATCTGCCGCGAAAACAGGATGACATCGTCGTCGGTAATCCGCTGGGCGAGCCTTTTTTCCAGCCAGCTTGGCCCGGTGTTTTCCACCTTGACCGCCTGGGCGGCGTTGACATCCACCACCACAATGCCCTTGGCCACCAATTGCTGCACCACAGCGCTTGGGGACTCGGCCTCAATTGACCCGCTCACGGTGGCCAAACCCGCATCCCGCCCGCGATAGTTGTAAAGTGCCACGCGGCTATTCCTCTGCCGGGGTGGCCACGCGCATCGCCTCGGCGACCGAGGTGCGGCCTTCCCTGACCAGGGCAAAAGCGTGATCCGCCAAAGTATGTCCGCGCATCTTGCCGTAAGCGGCGGTAAGGAATGCCGCCCCCTCGCCATCAATGGCAGCCTTGGCGAGCGCATCGTCCATGACAAACATCTCATACAGGCCGGTGCGGCCGCGATAGCCGGTTCCTGCGCATTGCGAACAGCCTTTGCCACTTTGCACCATCATCGCTGTCGCCGCTTCGCCCCCGCTCAGTCTGAGCCACGCGCTTTCCTGGACAGTCGGCGCGTGCCCACTGCTGCAACCCTTGCAATTGAGGCGGCAAAGCCGCTGGGCCAACACCGCCCGCAGACAGGTGGCCACCATGTACGGTGCCGCGCCCATATCCAGCAGGCGAAACACCGCGCTGGGTGCGTCACGCGTGTGCAGCGTGGAAAGCACCATGTGCCCGGTCAGAGCCGCGCGCAATCCAATCTCGGCGGTTTCCGCGTCGCGCATCTCGCCCACCAACACCACGTCCGGATCCTGCCGCAAGGTGGCGCGCAGCACCCGCGCGAAGGTCAGCTCGATTTTGTCGTTGACCTGCACCTGCACGATTCCCGGCAGCCGGTATTCGACTGGATCCTCAACGGTAATTACTTTTTGTGTGGCGATGTCAACCTCGGACAAGGCCGCATACAGCGTGGTGGTTTTACCCGCGCCGGTGGGACCGGTCACCAGCACCATGCCTGAACCGGCATTCAAAATCTCCTTTAGCCGCTTGACCATTTCTGTCGGCATGCCAATCACATCGAGACTGCGCACCGAGCTGGATTGGTCGAGCAGGCGCAACACCACCGATTCGCCGAATTGACCCGGCAGGGTGGACATGCGGACATCGATTTCCCGGTCACGCGCGCGCACCGAAAAACGCCCGTCCATCGGCAGGCGGCGCTCGGCAATGTCGAGGCTGGCCATGAGTTTGAGTCGTTGAATGAGCGCCGCGGCAATGCGCACATCCGCCGCCGCCTGCGTCTGCAACACACCATCAATGCGGAAACGGATTTGCAGCGTGCGTTCCTGCGGCTCGATGTGGACATCGGATGCGCGCACCTGTACCGCGTCTTCCAGCAAGGATTGCAGCAGCCGCATCACCGGCGCCTCCTCCTTGCTGTCAGTCGTGCCCGCACCGGCCTCCGATGCATCGCCAATATCCTTGCCAAGCGCGAGTGCATGGCCGCTGATTTCGTCGGTGCGGCGA
>JANPNJ010000405.1:0-7186 GCA_031427395.1 Burkholderiales bacterium | reverse complement strand
CCCGCCGCGTGGGTGACAAACGCACGGTCAAACGCCACCGCCGCCTCGTGGCCGACAAAGCCCACACACCAATGGCCGCGTGCGCAGGCCGCCTCGACCTTCTGCAACACCGCCACCACCTCGTCGCGGTGTGTCGCCTGATGGATCGCCAATGGGGAGGCAAAACCGTGGATGAGGCGCTCGCCGTCGGACAGGGTGGGCAATTGCGGAAAATTGATTTCGCAGTAGATGGGCGCGATGGGAGGCATGGTCATATTTTAGTGCTTCATTCTGATTGAGGCAGATGTGCTCATCACGCAATGCCACCATCGGTCGGCTCCTTCCTCCGGCTACGGGGGAAGGAGCCGACCAAAGAGCACGCTACAACCACAGCTATAATTCCCACCATGTCACGCAAACTTTTTCCCACCCCCACCGACTGCGAAATCGCGTTTTACGACGCGTTCGAGCGCGCCGACCTGAAACTGATGATGGCGGTGTGGGCGGATGAACCGGACATTGTTTGCATCCATCCACAGGGTCCCAGGCTGGCCGGATTCTCTGCCGTGCGCGAGTCGTTTGCCGAAATTTTTTCCGGCGGACCGAGCGTGACGTTGAAAATATCAGAATTGCGCAAACACGACGGGCAGACGCTGGCCATTCATTGCGTTTACGAAAGCTTCTCGTTGCGCACACCACGCAACGACCCGAACAACCCCAACAAGCCGCCGCAAAATCCGCCCATACTCGCCACCAACGTCTATCAATTGACGCCCAACGGCTGGCGCATGATTGTCCACCACGCCTCGCTTGCCCCGCAAGGTACGGTGGCCGAGGAACAGGGTGTGGCGCGGATATTGCATTGAGTGGGTGAACAGTGAACGGTGAACAGGTGAACGGGTGAACAAGTGGGGTTTCCTGAATTCAGTCCATGGTCGCCACGGCTGGCGGTTTTGTTCACTCGTTCACCTGTTCACTTGTTCACTGCTGTGTTCATCCGCGGTTTACGCTTTATCCCCACCCACCAAAATCCTCCGCACCGCCACCACTTCCGCCGAGCGCGGTTTTGATTGCGCGGCAGAGTCGGATGAAAACACCGGCACCCTGTGCGACAACATTTTTGATTCACTGCTCGACTACGACCACCTGGCGCGGCCGATTGTCCTGAAACCACGCGCGGCAACGGCATTGCCGGAAATTTCCGCCGACGGGCTGACCTACACCTTCCACATCAGGCGCGGCATTTATTTCACGCCGCACCCGGTGTTCAAGGGTGTCAAACGCGAATTGACCGCCGCCGACTATGCGTTTAGCTTAAAGCGCCTGATCGACCCGATCAACAAGGCGCAGTGGCAGTTTTTGCTCGAAGGCAAATTGCTGGGCCTCGACGCACTCGCGGCAGAGGCCAAAATAAGTGGCCGGTTCGACTACGACAAACCGGTGCGCGGCATCGAAACCCCCGGCTCGCACACGCTGGTGCTGCGCCTGAAAGCGCCCGACTACAATCTGTCCTACATCATGGCAATGCCCGCCACCGCCGCCGTGGCACGCGAAGTGGTGGCGCATTACGGCAATGCCTTTGCGGAACATCCGGTCGGCACCGGCCCCTATAAACTCAAGGAATGGCGGCGCTCCTCGCGCATCATTCTCACGCGCAACCCCGATTACCGGGAGGAATATTTTTCCACCATCGCCAACACCGACCCACGCGACATCGCCATCGCCAAACACCTGCACGGCAAGCGCCTGCCGCTGATTGATCAAATCGAAATTTTTGTCATCGAAGAAGACCAGACCCGCTGGCTGGCCTTTCTCAACAACGAACACGATTACATCCGCCCGGTGCCGGAGGTATATGCCGACATCGCGCTTCCCGCGGGAGGCGTCGCGCCGAATTTGGCCAAGCTCGGCATCACCCGCACGCCCAGTGAGGTGGCGTGGCTGACCTACACTTTGTTCAACATGCAGGACGCCACGGTCGGCGGCTACACGCCCGACAAAATCGCCCTGCGCCGCGCCATGTCGATGGCCTACCCGATTGACCGGGAAATCCAGATACTCGAAAAAGGCCAGGCGAGCGCGGCGTTTTCACCCATCGCCCCCGGCATGGCAGGGTTTGTCAACGAACGCGCCGCGTGGCATGAATACCACCCCACCCGCGCCAAGGCCTTGCTCGACCTCTACGGCTACGTGGACCGCGATGGTGATGGCTACCGCGAAAATCCCGACGGCAGCCAACTGGTGATCGACCAGGCTTCCTACCCCCGGCTGCGCGAGCGCCAGCGCAACGAATTGTGGAAACGCGCCATGGACGACATCGGCATCCGCATGACCTTCCGCAAAGTCGAAAAACTGCCCGACCTGCGCAAACAGGCACAGGCCGGCAAGGTGCAAATGTGGACCTACGGCTGGATCGCCGACTATCCCGACGGCGAAAATTTCCTGCAATTGTTCTGGAGCAAATCCATCGGCGGCGCCAATTACGCGATGTACTCCCGCCCCGAATACGACGCCCTCTACGAAAAAATAAAAACCATGCCCGACAGCCCGGCGCGCACCGCCATCTACCGGCAGATGGTCAACATGCTGTGGGTGGACAACCCGTGGCGGGTGAATTTCCTGCGCCAGGGCACGGTGCTGACCCATCCTTGGGTGCTGGGCTACAAAAAACATCCGTTTGCGCACGAGCCGTGGCGTTATCTCGACATCGACACGGCTAAACTGCCGAAATGAACACCGCCACCCTGAAACGCCTCGCCAACATCACCAGCGTCCTGCTGGTGATGGCAATCGGCATCCAGCTTGCCTGGTGGGGCTGGCATTTTTTTGGCAGGCAATCGGTGCCGCCCACAGCCGTCGTGGAACGCATCGACCCGGCCATCGCGCGCCATTTGTTTGGCGACCCCGGCGCGGCAATGCCCGCATCCGCGGTGGAAAACTTGAGCGGCATCCGCCTCAAAGGCGTGTATGCGGTGGACGGCAAAACCCTCTCCGCCGCCGTGGTCAACACCGGCGGGCGCGACATCAGTGTGCGGCTCAATGAAAAAATCAGCGACAACACCACGCTGGCGGAAGTCGGTGCCGATCATATTGTGGTGTCACGCGCCGGGGTGCGCGAAAAAATCGTGCTGGAACGCCATGGAAGCAAAAACACGCCCGCCGCCGCCACCGCTGCCACCGCCGCATCCAGCTTCCGTTTGAATGTCGCCACCAATTCGCGCAATTCGTTCAGCCTCTCGCGCGGCGAGCTCAACACCGTGCTGCAGGATCCGCGCCAGGTCAACTACCTCGGCAGCATCGTGCCCGCCCCCAGCGGCGGGGTGCAAATCAACGACGCCTCACAAGGCACGCTCGCGCAAAAACTCGGCCTGCAGGCCGGCGACATCATCACCGCGATCAACGGCCAGCCGGTCAACGGCACAGGTGACCTGGCGCGTTTTTACGGGCAGTTTGGTTCCACCAACAGCATCCGCGCCGAAATCAAGCGCGGCGGTGCGCCGATGATGCTGGTTTATGCGATCAATCCGTAGGCCGTCCGCGCCGAGCGAATCACATCCAACCCGCTCTCATATCGTACATATCGTACAATTGGGCATCATGTTCCAGGGATACCCCGTGAATCCGCGTCCAACAGCAAAAAACATCGCCGCCGCCGTCGCCCTGTCGCTCGCCATTGGCCTCCTGTCGCCAGTTACATTGTCAGCGCAAGACACCGTCACCATGACCTTTGTCAACGCCGACATTGCCTCGGTCATCAACACCATCGGCAAGGCCACCGGCAAAAATTTCATCATCGACCCGCGTGTCACCGGCAACATGAACATCAATGCGCCGACGCCGGTCAACAAAGATGTCGCCTACGATATTTTGCTGACCGCCCTCCGGGTGCATGGCTTTGCCGCCATCGAAGAACGTGGCGTCGTGAAAATCGTCCCCGAGTCCGATGCCAAGACTTCCGGGCGCGTGGCTGCCCTAGGCAGCGCGCCTGCCGGGGACCGCATCGTCACGCAAATCATCCCCCTGCAAAACGAATCGGCCGCGCAACTGGCGACAGTGCTCAGGCCGTTGGTCGCGCAGAATAATTTCATCGGTGCCTACCCCGGCAACAACATGCTGGTCATCACCGATTACGCCTCCAACGTCGAGCGCATCCGCAAAATCGTCGCGGCCATTGATGTGCCGGCTTCCGCCGATTTGCAGACCATCAAATTGCAGCACGCCAGCGCGGTCGATGTCGCCAATCTGGTGCAGCGGCTGATGCCCGAATCGATGCCCAATCCGGCCAATCCAGGTGCCTCGTCGAAACTCTCCATCGGTGTTGAACCGCGCACCAACATGCTCATCATCCGCGCCGACACCCCGGCTTTGGTCACACGCATCCGCGCACTGGTGGCGCAGATCGACACCCCCACCGCCACCAACGGCAACATCCATGTGGTGTATCTGAAAAACGCCGAGGCGGGCAAGGTGGCAGAAACCTTGCGCGGCCTGTTGAGCGGCGCATCAAACACAAACACCAGCACTGGCGCGGCAAACCAGCCGATTCCGGCTGGAACGGCAATCCCGGCGGGCAGTGCGGTATCCAGCAACATCCAGGCCTACACCGCCACCAATTCACTCATCATCACCGCGCCCGACCATGTGTACAACGCACTGCGCAACGTCATCGACAAGCTCGACCAGCGCCGCGCGCAGGTGCATGTGGAAGTGTTGATCGCCGAAGTCACCTCCGCCGTGGCCGCCGAATTCGGCATCCAGTGGCAGGATCTCACCGGCATCAACAGACAGGGGGCGAACATCATCGGCGGCACCAATTTCGGCGGCGTGGGTGCCAACATCATCAACAGCGCGCAAAACATCGGCACCATCGGCCAGGGTTTGAATATCGGCGTGGTACGCGGCACCATGAACATTCCGGGCGTGGGCACGGTGCTGAATCTGGGCGCACTCGCCCGCGCGCTGGAAAACGACCAGCGGGCGAACGTGCTCTCGACCCCCAACATCCTCACCCTCGACAACGAAGAGGCCAAATTTGTGGCCGGCCAGAATGTGCCGTTTGTCACCGGCAGTTTCACCCAGACCACCACCGGCTCGACCAATCCGTTCCAGACCATCGAGCGCCGCGACATCGGCCTCACCCTGCGCGTCACCCCGCAGGTATCCGAAAGCGGCTCGGTCAAGCTCAAAATTTTCCAGGAAATTTCCAGCGTGGTGCCGACTTCCTCGGCGATCCGCTCGGCCGATCTCATCACCAACAAACGCTCAATTGAAAACACCGTGCTGGTCGATGACGGCCAGATCGCGGTGATTGGCGGGCTGGTGTCGGACGACACCAAAAACGGTGAAAGCAAAGTGCCGCTGCTGGGCGACATCCCGTTTTTCGGCAACCTGTTCAAATACCAGACCCGCAGCCGCGAAAAAACCAACCTGATGATTTTTTTGCGGCCGGTGGTGATGCGCGACAGCCGCGCCACCGCACAGCTCACCGGCTCGCGCTACGAATACATCCGCGGCGAACAAATGAATAATTTGAAAGAGACCGATTCGCTGCTGCCGCCGACCGGCGGGCCGGTGTTGCCGTCATTGCCTAAATAATCATGGGCTCCAACGACGCCAAACAGCGCGACTTGCTTGACACCGCCGACCGCGACGTGGTGCGGCTGCTGCCCTATCACTTCGCCAAGGCGCGCGGTGCCATCACCGCGCGTTTCCATGGTTTGAACGAAATCGAAGTCTGGCTGGCACCCAATCCCGAATCTGCCACGCTCGCTGAGGTGCGCCGCCTCACCGGCAAAACCCTCAAACATGTGTTGCTGTCGGCTGACGAGTTTCAGTCACGCTTGGCGCGCGCCTATGCCTTTGGTGATGACACCATTGAGGGCGACAGCCGTGTCGCCGAGATTGCCTCCAACATCGAGTCCGAGGCCGACCTCACCGCGCTCACCCAGTCGCTGCCGGAAATCACCGACCTGCTGGAAACCGAAAACGACGCGCCGATTGTCAAGCTCATCAACGCGCTCTTGACACAAGCGGTGCGCGAGGGCGCATCGGACATTCACCTGGAAATTTTCGAGCGGCGTTCACTGGTGCGTTTTCGCGTCGATGGCGCGCTGCACGATGTGGTCGAGCCCAAACGCTCGCTGCACGCGGCACTGGTGTCGCGTGTGAAGGTGATGGCCGAGCTCGACATCGCCGAAAAACGCCTGCCGCAGGACGGTCGCATCCTGTTGAAAATCGCCGGCCGCTCCGTGGATGTGCGTGTCTCCACATTGCCCACCGGCCACGGCGAGCGCGTCGTGCTGCGGCTGCTCGACAAACAAGCCGGCCGACTGTCGCTCGACGGCCTCGGCATGTCCGCCGAAACCCTGGTCCAGCTCGATAAATTGATCGACCAGCCGCACGGCATTATTCTGGTGACGGGCCCGACCGGCTCGGGCAAAACCACCACCTTGTATGCCGCGCTGTCGCGGCTCGACGCCACCACCCGCAACATGATGACGGTCGAAGACCCGATTGAATACGACCTCGACGGCGTCGGCCAAACCCAGGTCAACGCCAAAATCGGCATGTCATTTGCCAGGGCGCTACGGGCGATTTTGCGGCAGGATCCGGATGTCATCATGATCGGTGAAATCCGCGATCTGGAAACCGCCGAAATCGCCGTGCAAGCCTCGCTCACCGGCCATCTGGTGCTTGCCACCCTGCACACCAATTCGGCGGCAGGGGCGGTAACGCGATTGGTGGACATGGGGATTGAACCTTACCTGCTTGCCTCGACATTGAGTGGCGTGCTGGCACAGCGCCTAGTGCGCAAGTTCGACGACAGCGGGGAAGGTTTCCGCGGCCGCACCGGCATTTACGAATTACTCACCGTCAACGACAGCATCCGCCAATTGATCCACGATGGCCGCGCCGAAGCAGACATCGCCCGTGCGGCGGCGGCAGGCGGCATGAAAACCCTGCGTGAAGATGGCATGCGCTGGGTGGAGCAGAAAGTCACGTCGCTTGAGGAAGTGTTGCGGGTGACGCGGGATTGATTTTTTTTGGATATTGTTTGGAACCATATTGTTTGGAACCGCCGATGAACGCCGATGAGCGCCGATAAGGTCAAAAGCAAAAAATTTCAATTTAGCTATTTGGTGCTTCTATAGTTTTTGTTTTCGTTTTTGTTTTCGTTTTTGTTTTCGTTTTCGTTTTCGTTTTCGTT
>JANPNJ010000404.1:0-2673 GCA_031427395.1 Burkholderiales bacterium | reverse complement strand
ATTTCCATGCTCAACGCATCGCGCTTGAATGTCCCGAGTGCGGTGAGCGCCGTGTTGGCGGGCGTGCCGGTGATCGGATATTCGTTGTTGCCGTTGGCGAAATAATCCTGTGCCGCCGGGCTGGCGAGATACTCCAGAAACTTGATGGCGTTGGCTTTGTTGGGCGCATATTTGGCCACGCCCGCCCCGGAAATATTGATGTGCGCCCCGCGCCCGTTGGGCCCGGCCTGATTCGGGAAAATCACACCGACCTTGTCCACGATGGCTTGGTCTTCTGCCTTGCCGGATTTCATCAGGCGCACAAAATAGTAGGTGTTGCCCAAGGCAATGTCACATTCACCCGCCGCCACCGCCTTGATCTGGTCGGTGTCACCCCCCATTGGCGGGCGTGCCATGTTTGCCACCACGGCTCGTGCCCAGGTTTCCGCCTGTTCCGGTCCGTGGGCGGCAATCATGGCGCTCAACATCGACAAATTGTAGGGGTGGCTGCCGGAGCGGGCGCAGATTTTGCCGCGCCATTTGGGGTCGGCCAGGCTTTCGTAATCCGGCAATTGCGTGGGGTCGATTTTATTTTTTGCAAAATAAATCGGCCGTGCCCGCACCGAAAATCCAAACCACGAGCCATCGGTGGCGCGCAATTCGCGCGGCACAATTTGCTCCAGCCGCGTGGACTGGATGGGCTGAAACAAGCCCAGTTCCCTGGCTTTGAGCAATCGCCCCATGTCCACGGTGATCAGCACATCCGCCGGACTGCGTGTGCCTTCGTTTTTCAGCCGCTCCAGCAGTGGATCCTCCGGTCCTTCGATGCGATTGACCTTGATGCCGGTGGTTTTTTCAAAATTGGCATATAGCGCCTCGTCGGTTTGGTAGTGGCGTGAGGTGTACAAATTCACGACAGGTTGCGCGGCCTGTGTCGCACCTGAAAACAGCACGGCAGTAACCAGTGCCGTGTGGAATGACCAAAAATGCGGTGTGGGTTGTATTTTTTTCATGATTGATGTGAGATTTTGCATAATGGAGCCAAATAATAATACGAATGATTCTCATTTGTCAAATATGGTGGTTTTGGCCGTTATAATCAGCCATGACCATCGCCCCCCCACAGCTGTCCATTCAACACGCCAGCTTCGCCTACCCAGGCGGCAAGGCAATCTGCCAAAACTTCGATTTCACCATCGAAAATGGCAATATTGCCTGCCTGCTGGGGCCCAGCGGCTGCGGAAAAACCACCATCCTGCGGCTGGTGGCCGGCTTTGAAAACCCCACCAGTGGCCGCATCGTCGTGGCTGGGGAAGTATTGGTTGACAGTGGCATTTTTGTCGCCCCCGAAGCACGCGGCATTGGTTATGTGTTTCAGGATTTCGCGTTGTTTCCGCATTTGACTGTCAGCGAAAATGTCACTTTCGGTTTGCGCACGCTGGACAAAACCGCGCAACAGAAACGCGCGGATGAGATGCTGGAATTGGTTGGCCTGACTGCCATGGCCAAACGTTATCCACACGAACTATCCGGCGGCCAGCGCCAGCGGGTCGCCCTCGCCCGCGCACTGGCACCCAAACCAAAATTGCTGCTGATGGATGAGCCTTTTGCCAGCCTCGATGTGGGGCTGCGCGAAACACTGGGCCTGGAAGTGCGTGCCCTGCTGAAAAAACTCCACACCACCGCCTTGTTTGTCACCCACGACCAGCTCGAGGCATTTTCCATCGCCGATCAAATCGGCGTCATGAACAACGGTGTCATCGAGCAGATGGACAGCGCCTACAATTTGTACCACCGGCCGCGCACACGATTTGTCGCCGATTTTGTTGGCCAGGGTGTGCTCATCCACGGTCGCGGCAACCCAGACGGCCTGATCGACACCGAGCTTGGCCTGATGCACCCGACCAATCTGGCTGTGGATGAGGTCATCCGCGACAGGACATACGATGTGCTGCTGCGTCCGGACGATATTTTGCACGATGACGCCAGCCCGGCCACTGCCGAGGTGAAACACAAGGCGTTCCGCGGCGCGGATATTTTGTACACCCTCAAACTCGACAGCGGCACCGAGGTGCTGTCACTGGTGCCCTCGCACCACAATCACGAGTTGGGGCAAAAAATCGGCATCAGACTGGAAATCGACCATGTGGTGGCGTTTGCGGTTTGATGGGCTGATTTTTTGCCGTAGATGGACGCGGATGAACGCCACAACAAAGCACTCTCAAAGCCGTCATTCCGACAGAGCACGGCTTTACCGTGCTTTGATCCATCCCATCCGATTACCAGCGTGATGACACTGCATTTCGCTCAACACCAACGGATGGGATTCCTCACGAAAAGCCGTTCGGAATGACCGGGATTTTTTGACGTTTTTATCTGCGTTCATCCGCGTTCATCCGCGGTAAATAATTTCACTTCCACGCCGCCGCGAATTTCTGCCAATGTGCCGCGTGCTGGTTGGCCTGCAAGAATGCCCGCACCGCCGCGATTTCCTCGCCGTGGGCTTTTTCCGACAGCGCCCCGCGCATAAGCTGAAAGCGCAAATACACGAGGTAGGTGTTCATGACATCGGTCTCGCAATAATCGCGGATGGCGGAAATTTCGCCGCGTTGAAACGCGCCCCACACTTCGCCGCCGTCCATGCCGAGCTTGCCAGGGAATCCGCATAGTTGCGCCATGGCATCAAGCGGGGCA
>JANPNJ010000403.1:0-5153 GCA_031427395.1 Burkholderiales bacterium | reverse complement strand
ACCGTGGCACCGGCGATGCCGGGAATGCGCGCCAACTGCGGGCCAATGGACTTGACCACAATCTCGCGGTTGCCGAGGATGTTGTCCACCTGCACGGCGGCGCGTTGCTGGCCGCTTTTGGCAAGAATCACAAAGGCATGGCGTTGTGCCGAGACTTTTGGCTTGCCGCCCAGAATGACTTCCATCGAGCGCAATGGATAGCGATTTCCTTTCCACTCGATTTCGTTGAGTGCCAGCAGCGGCTCATAGCGCTTGCCTTTGTATTCCTGCACCTGCTCGATCATCACGGACGGGATGGCATAGGTGGTTTCGCCCACCGTGACCATGACCGCCTGGGTGACCGCGAGGGTCAGCGGCAGGGCAATGGTGAAGGTGGTGCCGCCTCCCGCGCGGGAGGAGATATCAATGCGGCCGCCAAGCGAGACAATTTCGCTGCGGACCACGTCCATGCCGACGCCGCGTCCGGCCAGATGCGATACAGATTCCGCGGTGGAAAATCCGGCGGCAAAAATGAATTGGGTCAATTGCGCGTCGGTGATGTCGGCATCGGCGGCCAACATGCCTTTTTCGACGGCTTTTTCACGGATGCGCCGGAAATTCAGACCCGCCCCGTCATCCGCGAGCGTCAACACTACTTCGTTGCCGATCTGCCGGGCATCGATGGCAATTTCGCCGATCTCGGATTTGCCGGCGGCGGCGCGCACGGCCGGCAGTTCCAGGCCGTGGGCAATCGCATTGCGCAACAAGTGCTCAAACGGCGCGGTGATCTTCTCCAGCACGGAGCGGTCGATTTCCACGCGCACCCCACGGAATTCAAGGTTGGCTTTTTTGTCAATTTCCTTGGCGGTCTGGCGCACCAGGCGATAAAAACGATCCTGCAGGTTGCCCAGGGGAACCAGCCGCACACCCATCAGGCCCTGTTGCAAATCGCGGTTCAGGCGGCCTTGCTGCAACAATGCCGAATCCGCCTCATCGATGTTTTTTGCCAGGGACTGTTGCAGCGTGACCACGTCATTCAGGCTCTCGGCCATAAAGCGTGTCAATTCCTGCATGCGTGAAAAACGGTCAAACTCGAGCGGATCAAACTGCTCACCCAGCGTTTCGGTCTCCTTGATGCGCGATTGAATCTGCGACTCCGCGCCGATTTCAATTTCGCGCAATTGCGTCTTCATGCGCGCCACATTTTCGTTCAGATCCAGCAGCGCTTTTTTGAATGCCTGCAATTCGAGATCCACCCTTGAGCGGGCGATGGCCAGCTCGCCGGCCTCGTTGACAAACCGGTCGATCAGGTCGGCGTTGACACGCAACAGCGCCTGGCGCTCACGACCATCGAGCTTTTCGCCCTCGGCAACAATTTCAGCGCGCGCGGCGGCAATGGCGGCCATCGGTGCCGGCAGTTGGCTCGACACCACGGCAGCAACCGCTGACTCAACCGGAATCTCGATGATCGGGGCAAGATCACCCGCGTTGAGGCTTTCGAGCACATTGTTGAAGCGGTCGAGGCGATCATCGATGGCGTCAAATTCGCCCGTCGCCGGCTCAGGCAAACGATCCATGCCGATGATGCGCTCCTCCATCGCATGGGCAAGCTCGCCCAGCCGCATCAGGCCGGCCATGCGCGCCGAGCCTTTCAGCGTATGCAAATGCCGCGCAAGCTCGCTGACCGGCGCGTGATTGGCGGGGGCGGCGCGCCATCGGCGCAAGGCATCACCAACCAGCGGGGCAATCTCTTTGGCCTCTTCCAGGAAAATCGGCAGCAAATCGATGTCGATATCATCTTTGACCGCGCGCCTGTCCTTGCCGGACTCAAAAGCGGCCGCTGATTCCACTGGCGCCGCCGCCGCGATTGGGACAGGCACAACCGGTGCCATGTCGGGTGCTGGCGCCAGGGCTGCCTGCGTTACCGGGGTTGCCGGGGTTACCGGGGTTACGATTTGGGGAGGTTCCGGAATATTCGGCGCTGCTGGCTGGCTGGCAACCAAGTTGCCGGCGACCAACCACGAGTCGTCAATTGCCGCGATATTGAATGCGCCCGCCGGATCAGGCGTAACCGGGACGATGGTGTTGTCGGAAAAATTCATTTCCGGCAATTCTGTCGGCGCGTCGTCTGGCGCGATGGCGTGAAGCGTTTTGACTTCCACCACATCCACCACATCGTCGGGTGATTCGGCATCCACAACAGCATCCGTCGGCGTTGCCGGCGCATCCATTCCTGCCAGACCTTGCGGCATTCTCAGGCTGGACGACTCACTGGAGCGCGCGTCGGATTTGAGCTGCTCGCGCAACCCAACCAGATTGGCCACAATTTCTGGTTGCGCATCCGGATATTCCTGGTTGAACAAGGCCAGCACCATATTGGCCAGAGCATCCACCGCCTGGCGTGTCGCCACCATACGCGGCGCGTCAAATCCGGGTGTCAGCTCGATGGCACTGGTCAGCCATTTCTCCAACGCAAATGCCACCAAGGCGATGGACTCAAAACCGGTGGTGCGGGACGAGCTGGTCAAGGTGTGGGCGGCGCGCATGAAATCGTGCGAGACCATTGTTTTGGGATTGGCCTCTATGGCGGCCATTTCGTTTTCCAGCACCTCGATGTGCTGGCTCGATTCGCTGAGGTAAATCTCGTAGAGCGGTCTGGACAATCGTACCTGACCGATGACAATTTCGTCCGGTTCGGCCGAAACCTGGTTGAACGCCGTTGTGGAGCCAGTCTGCGCCGTTGCCGCATTGCCGTCAGAAAATGGCAACGAAGGCAACTCGGCAAATATGTCATCGCCTAAGCCGGGGCTTGCGGATGGCGCAGAAATTGCGGCGCTTTCTTCGACCACCGCCTGCGCGTCGTCCGGTGTCGGCAGCCTGACTTCGGGAGTCGGCTCGATGGCGGCTTCGATGCCCGTTGACGGCGGCGTGTCCACAGCGGGCGCCACCGGCGTTGCAATCGGCTCTTTGTCGTTTTTCAAAAGCTCGCAAAGCGCATTGATGCGTGCGCCGTCAATGGCTGCCACACCATTGGCTTGCAGCACCCGCACCCATTCGGCAAACTGGGCGGCGGCCTCGCCAATGAGCATCAACAATCCCGGTGACGCGCCTTTTTCGCCCTTGAGCCACTTGTTCATGACCTGCTCGCAGCCCCACGCCACTTCGCCCAGATCATTCAGGCTCACCATGCGGCCCGAGCCTTTCAGGGTATGGAAGGCGCGGCGAATGGTGACCAACGCTTCCTTGTCGTTGGACGATTGTTGAACCAGCGCCAACTGTTCGCAGATGGTGGCGACAACCTCGGTCGCCTCCTCGAGAAAAATATCCAGCAATTCCTGATCCACCTCGGTGGTGGACGCGTCGATGAGCTGGACAATCTGCGGTGCCGGCGTCTCCGTCGGCTTGGCAGGCGCAATGTTTGCAAGCGCGCTGGCAACACCGGTCTTGTTGGGATCAAAGGTGGCGTCGATTGCCTTGAGC
Organism: Burkholderiales bacterium; assembly: GCA_031427395.1. Lineage (GTDB taxonomy): Bacteria > Pseudomonadota > Gammaproteobacteria > Burkholderiales > Usitatibacteraceae > UKL13-2. The sequence goes on along the minus strand of JANPNJ010000403.1, from coordinate 1,694 downwards.
GAGGTTGCGGAAGACGCCGCCACCGCCGCATCGCCGGCCACCTCGGCATTTTGTTTGAGCTCAATCACCGCTTCGCGCAAAAGGTTGCGGGTGGCGGTGTCGCCGGGTTGGTGCTGCCAATCGGCATACCGCGCCTGTACTTTTTGTTTGTCGACATCAACGTCCGCCTGGGAGACGGGCGCTTTGATCAGGTTGCGCTCGGCAGGCGCGGGTTTTTCGGCCAAACCAAAACGAATCAAGGTGGGCAGCAACACCGCGCGTGCATCGGCGGAATTTTGCTGCAACGCCGAAACAAACAGGCCCATTGCCGATACCCCCTCGGCAACCGCCTCAGCATCTTCGCCGACGCCCCTCAGCGCACCCGACGCAAACAGTGCCACGCGCTCGCGCAACAACTGGTTCAAGGCCGCCGCCTCGTTCATTTCCAGAATGGCGAGCGCACCCTGTGTTTGTGCGAACAACGCCGACAGCGACGCCAGTTCGGTTGTTTTCACCGGATCCCGGAAAAAACCGTCAAGGGTGGCCTCAATGGTCGAAAGGTTGACCTGGATTTCCTGGCCGACCTGGAATATCAGCAGGCGCTCCTGCGCGCGCTTGGTAAAGTCGTCCATCAGCGCATGGGTCGAGGTATCGAGCACCGGCAGCGTGGTGCCGGACATGGCACCCTTGATGCGGCCGACGACTGCCTTCGCCTGAGTGCCAAATTCAGCCGACAATCGCGCGTAATTTTCCAGCGATGATTCAACAAACAGCAGCGCCGAGGCAATCTCCAGTGCCTGTGTTTCGTTGGCGGGCTGCCCGGTTTTTTGCAAATGCGGCCCGACCAGGCCCAACACGCGCAGCAATTCGGCCATGCCGGCATTCGGCAGTTGTTGTGCATGCCGGGCAATGGCTTCGCCCTGCAGGGCGAAGGCCTCCAGCGAAGCGCGATTGCCGCTGGTGAATTTAAGCCAGTTTTCCTTGGCGGATTGCACCTCGTCACGCAGTGACCGGACCAGTGTCCGTACCGTTTCATTGGACGCATTTTCCTGCTCCGGGGCGGCCGCCAGCAATTCATCCAGGCGATACAGGGCGCGGATTTCGCGCACCCGCTCGGTGCTTGCCTTCGATTTTCCAATGACCAGCAACAAATCGCGGAACAGCCGTTCCGGTACTTTTTGCACCCCTTCGATCAATAGTTTTATTTGTTGGTCAATCTTGCCGAACAACTGCACGGCCAATGCACCGGCATCACCGGGATCGGCCGCCACCGCGTCAAAAAATCCGCTGGCGGTGTACCAGAACGCACGGGTTGGCGAGGTGACCTGCAATGCCTCAATGGCCAGGGTGGCATTGCGCATGTCACGCGCGCCGCCCACCATGTCTTTTTCGCGCAGCAGTTTCAACAAGCCGGCCTGATACAAGCCGCGCCGCTGTTTGACCGCCTCGACGAGCATGTCGGTTCTCGGCAGGGCAATGGTGTCTTCGGGCATCGGCACCAGAATATTCAAGTCCGGCGAAAACAGATCACTTTCCGAGGCATTGCGTTCACCCCGCCCGCGATTCAGCGCAAGGTATGCCGGCACCAGTGACATCGGCCTGTCCGGCGCCCCGGACATCAAGCTGTCAAGATAGGCTGACAATGAGCCGGTGGCCTGCTTGGCCAGCGCCACCCGCTCGATGGTGGTGGCGTGCGACTGGGCACCGCCCAGTGC
>JANPNJ010000402.1:0-1881 GCA_031427395.1 Burkholderiales bacterium | reverse complement strand
AGTCAAACTGTTTAGCGGCATTAATTTATTAACAGCAGAGCCAGGTGGAATATTAATTCATTTTGGACAAGGACATGACAGTAAATATGGAGAAGAAACAATAGCAGCGACACCGAAGAATGGAGTCAACATAATGGATAGAGGATTTTGTAAACTAGAAAGAATCAAGGATCTAATTCAAGATAAAGAGCGATATTTTGTCTTGAGAATCAAGAATGATATGAGTCTACAGATGCAAGAGAATGGGAAGTTTTTAGTAGGAACAGGAACGAAAAAAGTAGAGTGCAGAGTTGTTAACTATTGCGATTTAGAAGAAAGAACTGAATTCAGACTAGCAACCAACGCACTGCATTGCAATGCCGTTTGGCAGGCGCCGAGTACACTCGGCGAAACCCCTGCCAAACCCCCGTGCCGGAAGAAGGAGTGGATTTGGCTTACTTGGCAGGAGCAGGAGTCGGCGTAGGTGCGCCAAAATTCACTTTCGGCGCAACGGAAATGGCTTTTTCATTTTCCACGGTGAATTGCTCCTTGAGCTTGTAGCTGAACAACATCGCGGTCAGATTGGTGGGGAAGGAACGGGTGAGGATGTTGTAGCCTTCGACCGCCTCGGTGAATCGTTTGCGCGCGACGGTGATGCGGTTTTCGGTGCCTTCGAGCTGTGACTGGAGCTCACGGAAATTGGCATCGGATTTCAACTGCGGATAATTTTCCGACACCACCAAGAGGCGCGACAACGCGGATGACAATTCACCCTGTGCCGCCTGGAAATTTTTCATGGCCTTCGGGTCGTTCAGCGCCTCGGGAGTCAGGTTCACCGAGCCGACTTTGGAACGCGCGCTGGTGACACCGAGCAGCACGTCTTTTTCCTGCGCGGCAAATCCCTGCACGGTCGCCACCAGATTGGGGATCAAATCGGTGCGCCGCTGATACTGGTTGACCACCTCGGCCCAGGCTTTTTTGACACCTTCATCCTTGGCCTGGAAATCGTTGTAGCCGCAGCCGGACAGGGCAAGCACAGCGGTGAGTGAAAACAAGACCAGTAGCTTTTGCATGTTGTTTCCTTCTGATAGGTTGACGATGGCACAATCGCGCGGCAATGGCGTGCCCGCGACGGATAACTGGGGGTGGTGGTCGATTTTACAAGGGGCCGGTCATGCGGCACCGGCAAGCGTTTTTTCCATTTCACTTTTGGCAAGCAGCAAATCTTCCCATGCCTTGAGTTTTTCCGGCAATTTGTGCAGCAAATACGAAGGATGGTATGTGGCCACCACCGGGATGCCCTGGTACTGGTGCACCTGCCCGCGCAGGCTGGCCATCGGCGCATCCACGCCGGTCAAGCGGGTGATGGCGGTCTTGCCTAGCGCGACAATGAGTTTGGGTTGTTGCAAGGCAATTTGCCGATCCAGATACGGCGCACAGGCGGCGGCTTCGTCCACTGTTGGCGTGCGGTTGCCGGGCGGCCGGCATTTCACCACGTTGGTGATGACCACCTCAGTGCCGCGCTGCAAGCCAACAGCTTTGAGCATGGCATCCAGCAATTTGCCGGACTGCCCGACAAACGGCTCGCCGCTCTCATCCTCCTCGGCACCCGGCCCTTCGCCAATAAACAGCCACGGCGCGGTTTGTGCGCCCGTGCCCACCACCACCTGCCTGCGTTGTTGGCAAAGCCCGCACGCCTTGCAAGTCGCGGCGTCCGTCGCCAGCGCCTGCCAATCGAGGCCCGCAATACGCAAGGCACGGGCCGGGTCGGCGGTGACTTGAACGGCAATGGCGGCGGCTGGCGTGGCTTTTTTTTCCGCCTTAACTACACTGGCGACACGGGCGACACGGGCGGCTGGCGCGGGCGAATGCGTCACCGGCTCCTCGCGCGCCGCCATCCGG
>JANPNJ010000401.1:0-3168 GCA_031427395.1 Burkholderiales bacterium | reverse complement strand
AGTTGTCCTGCGCCGTTTTGAGCTGACACTGCTCGCCGAGCTGGGATACGCGCTGACCCTCACCCACGAGGCTGACTCCGATGCCGGCATCCATGCCGACTCGGATTATTTTTATATCATTGAGCGCGGTCCGATCCGCTCGGCGGGACCAGTGGGACATCACCCCGCGCATTTTCCCGATGCGCTGTGCCTCAGTGGCCGGACGCTGCGGGCGCTGGCAGACGGACTCCCATCCGATCACCCCGATACGGCCGATGCCAGGGTACGCAGCCAGGCCAAGCAGCTCATGCGCCGTGTCATCAACCACCATCAGGGTGACAAAACGTTGCACACCCGCCAGTTGGCGCGGGAATTAAAATAAGAGCACGCCTATTGGCGGGGCGTTTGGGGCATTTTTATTCCGAACAGCGCGCCTGACAATGAGTTTCCCATAAATTTATTGGCGCAAGCATTGGTTCCCGCCATCGTCCCGTAAAATGCCGCATGACCAAACTCAGCGTTAACCTCAACAAAATCGCGTTGCTGCGCAACACCCGCACCATCGGCATACCTGATCTCGTCAAATTTGCCGAGATCGCCCTCGTGGCCGGTGCCGACGGCATCACCGTGCATCCGCGCCCCGACGGCCGCCATGTGCGCGCCGACGATGTGGCGGCATTGGCGGCACTGATGCGGGCCTGGCCAGACCGGGAATTCAACATCGAAGGCAATCCCTTCCACAATCTCATGGCGTTTGTGCGCGATGTCAAACCGCATCAATGCACCCTGGTGCCGGATGAATCCGGGCAGTTCACGTCCGACCGCGGCTGGGATTTGCCGAATGATGCGCCACGCCTGCGACCCATTGTCGATGAGCTCAATGCCCTTGGCGTGCGCGCCAGTTTGTTCATGGATCCGCTCAGCGATGCCATGGCGCATGTCAAGGCGCTGGGCGCGCAGCGGGTGGAGCTCTACACCGAGCCCTATGCCGAACATTTTGGGCGCAAGGATGAGGACGCCACGTTGGCGCGCTACACCGCTGCGGCGAATGCCGCCACCCAACACGGGCTGGGCATCAACGCCGGACATGATTTGAACGCCCACAACCTGCCGCGATTTTTGCGTGCGGTGCCGGGCGTGCTGGAAGTCTCCATCGGCCATGCCCTGATGGCGGATGCGCTGGAATTTGGCTTGGCAAAAACCATTGGTTTTTACAAACAAGCCATATTGGAGGCGCAATGATTCACGGCATCGGCACCGACATCGTGGATGTCGGTCGCATCGCCTCGGCGATCGACAAACACGGTGAACGCTTTCTCGACCGCATCCTGACGCAAACGGAAGTGATGGAATGCAACGCGCTGCCGCCGGCACTTTCCGCCGCCCGCTTTGTTGCCAAGCGGTTTGCCGCCAAGGAAGCCTTTTCCAAGGCGTTTGGCACCGGCATCGGCAAGGAAGTGGCCTGGTACGATGTGGGCATCCGCCATGATCCCCTGGGCCGGCCGCTGCTGACCTTCACCGATGCCTTGCAGGCAAAACTGCACGCGCAAGACATCGGTGCCACGCATGTGTCGATCGCGGACGAAATCGGGCAAGTGATTGCTTTTGTGATTCTGGAGAAAAAATGAGCAACGCCATGCTGCTGGGCCCGGTGATGGGCGACATAGCCGGACTGGAATTGACCGCGGACGACCAAGCCAGGCTGAAGCACCCCTTGGTGGGCGGGGTGATTTTGTTCGCGCGCAATTACGCCCATCCCGAACAATTGAAACAACTGACTGCCTCCATCCGTGCGTTGCGCGCACCGCACCTGATGATTGTGGTCGATCACGAAGGCGGAAGGGTGCAGCGTTTCCGCGATGGCTTCACCCTCATCCCGCCGATGCGCACACTCGGCGTGCGTTTTTTGCAGGATGAACACGCCGCTTGCAAACTCGCGCGTGACATCGGGCTGGTGATCGGCACTGAGATGGTGGCGCATGGGCTGGATTTTTCGTTTGCGCCCGTACTGGATCTCGATTGGGGCGAATCTACCGTGATTGGTGAGCGCGCGTTCGGCCGCGACCCGGAAGTGGTGGCCACGCTGGCCGGGGCGTTGATCGCCGGTTTGCACGAAGCCGGTGTCGCCGCCTGCGCCAAACATTTTCCGGGGCACGGCTTTGTGCGGGCGGATTCACACCACGAGATTCCGCGCGACACGCGTTCGTTTGCCGAAGTCTCAGCGGAGGACATGCGGCCATTCCAGATGCTGGCGGCGCAATTTGATGCGGTGATGCCCGCGCACATTATTTTTGAGGCCGTTGATCCTTCCCCGGCGGGATTTTCCGCGCATTGGCTCAAGCAGGTGTTGCGCCGTGACCTCGGCTTCACTGGCGTGATTTTTTCCGACGACCTGACCATGGAAGGGGCGTCGGTGGTGGGTGGCGACACTGCGCGCGGCATGGCCGCACTCAACGCCGGCTGCGACATGGTGATTTTGTGCAACGACCAGCAACGCTTTGCCAATCTGCTTGACGGCCTGGTGGGCGAGGGCATTGCCGCCACCGCCGCCTCCTCGTCACACCTGACACGGATGCACGCCAAAAAAGCGGTGTCGTTGGCTGACACCGGTTATTTGCAGGCCAAGGCGGCGGTTGAGGCCTTTGCGGGTGGTGTCTGACTTTGACTGCTGTTGTAACCGCCGATGGACGCCGATTTACGCCGATAAAAGCGGATACAGATATTTTTCGCCAAGTTTTTATCGGCGTAAATCGGCGCTCATCGGCGTCCATCGGCGTTTAACCACTCCCTCCAAATGACCCCCCACCCAAGCTGCGACATTTTTTGCCGGGTCGTTGACAACTTTGGCGACATCGGTGTCACCTGGCGGCTGGCGCGGCAATTGGCAGCCGAGCATCACCTTGCCGTGCGGCTGATTGTTGACGATCTTGCCAGCTTCCAAAAAATCGCGCCGGAAATAATTATCGACAAACCCCTGCAACGGTGCGGCGATACAGCCATTATTCATTGGAACGCCGCACCAGAGCTGGAGGTTGCTAATATTGTCATTGAGGCATTCCAGTGTGACATCCCCGCGCCGTACCTCGAAAAAATGGCCGCGCACGCCGCCAAGCCGGTGTGGCTGAATCTGGAATACCTGAGTGCCGAGGCGTGGGTGGCCGATCATCATCTGCTGCCTTCACCCCATCC
>JANPNJ010000400.1:0-4734 GCA_031427395.1 Burkholderiales bacterium | reverse complement strand
GGGCAATTCCAGGCGCAGCAATTGTCGTGACATGTCTTTTTGCCGGCAGCCGTCCTCCAGGTCAAACAGCAGGGTATGGGCGGTGGTACCCTGCGCGTGTTTTTTGAAGCGCTGCGCGGCCTGCTCCAGATCCTCGTAGATGCCGAGCGAGGGCGCGTATTTGACCGGCGGATAATAAATCTGGATGCCCGGCCAGTAGTCGCCGAGCAGGGTGGACGAGTCGGTTGGGTGGTGCAGGTCGCTTAGGTTGCTGAGGTTGCTCATGATGGTCAGGCCAGGTCGGGAGGATGCGCCCACAATACCGGCTTTGTTGCGTCGCGTCAATATGTCTTATATAAGATATAAGATATAGTGGTTGCCGTGTCTGCCATGCGTCTGCCATGTGTCTGCCTCAGCCATCCGTGCGGGCGTTGTGCTATAACTGTGCCAGTGTTTTTTCAACAAAATAATTCAATCCAGGAGTGCATGCCATGTCCAATATCGAATCCACCATGCAGGAAAACCGGCTGTTTGCCCCGCCCCCCGCGCTGGCCGCTGCCGCCGCCATTTCCGGCCGTGCCGCGTATGACGCGCTCTGCGCCCAGGCGGCAAATGACGAATCCGGATTCTGGGCGCAATTGGCGCGCGAACACCTGGTTTGGCACAAACCGTTCACACGGGTGCTCGACGAATCCAACGCACCTTTTTACAAATGGTTTGATGACGGCGAATTAAACGCTTCCCACAACTGCCTCGACAAACAAGTCGCCGCCGGCCTGGGGGGCAAGGTGGCGATCAAGTTTGAGGCCGATGACGGCGCTTCGTATGACATCACCTACCGGGCGCTGCTTTTGCGTGTCTGCCGTTTTGCCAATGTGCTCAAGTCCAAAGGCATCAAGTCCGGCGACCGCGTCATCATTTACATGCCGATGTCCATTGAAGGCGTGATCGCCATGCAGGCGTGTGCGCGCATTGGCGCCACCCACTCCGTGGTGTTCGGTGGATTTTCGGCGAAAAGTTTGCAGGAGCGCATCATCGACGCCGGTGCCATCGCCGTCATCACCGCAGATCAACAAATGCGTGGCGGCAAGGCGCTGCCGATCAAGGCGATAGTCGATGAAGCATTGCAAATGGGCGGCTGTGAACACATGCACACCTGCATTGTTTACCAACGCACCGGCAACGAAGTCAACATGCAAAGCGGCCGCGACAGCTGGTGGCACGATCTGGAGCCCACGCAGCCGGATGTGTGCGAGCCCACCTGGGTGAACGCCGAACATCCGCTGTTTATTCTCTACACCTCCGGCTCGACCGGCAAACCAAAAGGCATTCAGCATTCCACCGGCGGCTATTTGCTGTGGGCGGCGGTGACCATGAAGTGGACGTTTGATGTCAAGTCCACCGATTTATTCTGGTGTACCGCCGACATCGGCTGGGTGACGGGGCACTCGTATGTCGCCTACGGCCCGCTGGCGGCAGGGGCGACCCAGTTGGTGTTTGAGGGCGTTCCCGTTTACCCGAACGCCGGGCGTTTTTGGGACATGATCCAGCGCCACAAGGTCACGGTTTTCTACACGGCACCCACCGCGATTCGTTCGCTCATCAAAGCAGGCGAGGTTGACCCCAAGGCGCATCCGCGCAATTACGATTTGACCTCGCTGCGGATTCTGGGCTCGGTCGGCGAGCCAATCAACCCCGAGGCCTGGATGTGGTATTACGAAAACATCGGTGGCGGCCGCTGTCCGATTGTTGATACTTTTTGGCAGACCGAAACCGGGGGCCACATGATTACCCCGTTGCCGGGGGTGACGGCGTTGAAGCCCGGCTCCTGCACGCTGCCCCTGCCGGGCATCCAAGCGGCGATTGTCGATGAAACCGGGCACGATTTGCCCAACGGCCAGGGTGGCATTCTAGTGGTGAAACGTCCGTGGCCGTCGATGGTCAGAACCATCTGGGGCGATGCGGAACGTTTCCGCACAACCTACTTTCCGGCCGAGCTGGGCGGCAAACTTTATCTGGCGGGTGACAGTGCGGTGCGCGATATTGAGCACGGCTACTTCACCATCATGGGGCGCATTGATGATGTGCTGAATGTCTCCGGCCACCGTTTGGGCACCATGGAGATTGAGTCCGCGCTGGTGTCCAATTCCAAATTGGTCGCTGAGGCTGCGGTGGTGGGCAGACCCGATGACATGACGGGCGAAGCCATTTGCGCCTTTGTGGTTCTCAAGGGCAAACGCCCCGAGGGCGAAGAGGCGTTGCGCATCGCCAAGGAATTGCGCGAATGGGTGGCCAAGGAAATCGGCCCCATCGCCAAACCCAAGGACATTCGCTTCGGCGACAACCTGCCCAAAACCCGCAGCGGCAAAATCATGCGGCGGCTGCTGCGCTCGGTGGCCAAGGGTGAGGCCATCACCCAGGATATTTCGACACTGGAGAATCCGGCAATACTGGATCAACTCAAACAACAACTCTGATTGGCAAACTCTAACAATGGTGCGCGTTTTGAAGAATATATTGCTGAAAACGCGCTACCCATATAGGGTTTAACCAAAACATGGCCGCCACACCGTCGCCCACCATCGTCAACACGACCGTGGACGAATTGCGCCTGCATGTGCCGTTTGCGCAGATGGATGTGCCGCTGCTGCGACGCATGGCCGGTCAACTGCGGCTGCGTTATTTTGCCAAGGGTGCCACCATCCTCACGCCCGCCGACGGGGTGGTCAATGTTGTGCTGATCGTGCAAAGGGGCGTGGTCAGTGGCGAGGATGGCACGGCCGAAGTCGGCGCACTGACCCTGACCGAGGGCGAAATATTTCCGCTGGGCGCGGTCATCTCAACACGCGCGACGCTGCTGACATATCGCGCGGCCACCGATGTGTTTTGTTATGAAATGTCGAAGGACGTGTTTCAGGGAGCGATGGATGCCTCGCCGCCGTTCCGCAATTTCGCCATGCGCAGGCTCGCCCATTTGCTGGACCAGTCGATGCACCACACCCAGACACTGTTCAGCGCCGCCTTGTCGCGGGAACAATCGCTGGCGAGCCCCCTGAAGAGTGTGTTGCGGCGCGCACCCGTGGTGGTCGATCCATCGATGCCGGTTGGCGAGGTGTTGCGTCTGATGCAACAGGAGCGCATCGGCTCGGTGGTGGTGGTTGACCCGATGCGTGTACCCGTGGGAATTTTTACCGAACGCGATGTGCTGGAGCGGGTGGCCTTGCCGCGCGCCGACCCCATGCTGCCGGTCTCGGCGGTGATGACGGCGCAGCCGTTTACGCTACCGTCACACGCATCGGTGCTGGATGCCGCCCGGGTTGTGGTCGAACGCCGTTTTCGGCATGTGCCGGTCACCGAGGACGGGCGGCTGGTGGGTGTGGTGTCGGAACGTGATTTGTTCGCGCTGCAGCGGCTTTCCCCAGGGGAGGTCGCCAAGACCATTGACCAAGCCGGTGATGTTGCCGCACTCCAGGCGGCATCAGTTGATGTGCGGCGCATGGCACTCGCCTTTGTCGCCCACGGTGTGGCCGCCGAACAATTGACCCAATTTGTCACCACCATGAATGACGCCCTAGTCGGCCGGGCGCTGGTGCTGGCGCGGCGGCAATGCGCGCCGCCGGATGTGGCATGGTGCTGGATGGGGCTGGGCTCCGAAGGGCGCATGGAGCAAACACTCGCCACTGACCAGGACAACGCGATTATTTTTGCAACGGTCGATGACATTGCTGATGTTGATGCCATCAAAACCAGCCTGTTGGCGTTTGCGGCGGCGGCAAACCAGATTCTCGACGCGGTGGGGTTTCCGTTGTGCCGGGGTGACATCATGGCCAGGAATCCGCAGTGGTGTCTGAGCGAGACTGAGTGGCGCGACACCTTCGGCCATTGGCTGCGGGCGGCCAATCCCCAGGCGTTGTTGAACGCGGCGATTTTTTTTGATTTGCGCGCGTTGCATGGCGAGACATCGTTGGTGGATAACCTCAAGACCTGGCTGGCCGGGGCGGTCATCACCCAGCCGATTTTTTTGCGGCAAATGGCGGTCAACGCCTTGCAGGTCACCCCGCCGATTGGTGTGCTGCGCGATTTTGTGGATGTGGATGCCGAGCACCCCGGCAGTATTGACTTGAAAATATATGCCGCCCGGCCGTTTATTGATGCCGCCCGGATTTTTGCCCTGACCCATCAGGTCGGTGCCACCAACACCGCCGAACGGCTGCGGCAGGCCGCGGCCAAATTGCGCATGGGTGACGATGAGGTGAATGCCTATGTTGACGCGTTTCATTTTGTGCAAATGCTGCGCTTGCGCCATCAGCATGCCCCTGCCGGAAATCCCAATCGCCTTCAACTCGACAGCCTCAATGAGCTGGATCGGCGCATATTGAAAGAGGCGCTGCGTCAGGCGCGAAAATTACAGTCCCGGCTGGAAATGGATTACCGGTTATGAATAGCGTGCAGGGGACGGGATGCGAATGAGTGAGTTATTGCGCCCGCTCAAAGGGCTGCTCAGTAGGCTGCACATGAAGAATGTCGGCAAAGTCGCCGCGCTGGATGCCAGCGGGCAGGCGCGTTTGCAGGCGTTGCGGGCGCTGTCGGTGCCGGATATGGACCAACCTGCCAGCCATCTGCGCTGGGTGGTGGTCGATGTGGAGACATCCGGCTTGAATATTGCAGAGGATCGATTGCTTGCCATTGGTGCCGTTGCCGTGCGCAATGGCCAGGTTGATCTCGCCGACAGCCTGGAGGTGGTGCTGCATCAAT
>JANPNJ010000399.1:0-5722 GCA_031427395.1 Burkholderiales bacterium | reverse complement strand
GGGGAGATTGTAAAAATTAAACACCGTCATTCCGAACGGTTTTATGTGAGGAATCCCATCGGGCAATTGACGAAGAAATGAGATGGATCAAAGCACGATAAAACTGTGCTCTGTCGGAATATGACAAGTTTGGAGGTCGGTGTCATAAATGCGCATCCGCCATCGGCCCGTCATACGTCACCAGGCCATCCTTCAGCCGCACCAGCCGTTTGGCATAACGCGCCACATCCGATTCGTGGGTCACAATCAAAATGCTCATGCCGTTTTCTTCATTGAGGCGCGTGAACAATTGCATGATCTCGCCCGACGTGGTGGTGTCGAGGTTGCCGGTGGGCTCGTCGGCCAGGATCAGCGCCGGCTCGCACACCAGCGCGCGCGAAATCGCCACGCGCTGCTGCTGGCCGCCGGAAATCTGGTTGGGCAGGCGTTTGGTGAAAGCCCCCAACCCGGTCTGGGTGAGTTTCTCAGTGGCACGGCGGCGCGCTTCTTTCATGGTGATACCGGCGTAGAGCAAAGGCAACGCCACGTTATCGACCAGCGGCATGCGTTTCAAAAGATTAAATCCCTGGAACACAAAGCCGATGGTTTCGTTGCGCACCTTGGCCAACTCATTGTCGGTGAGCTTGGATGTTTCCTTGCCGTTGAGCACATAGCTGCCGGATGTTGGTGTATCGAGCGCGCCGAGGATATTCATGAGGGTGGATTTGCCCGAGCCGGATTGCCCCATGATGGCGACAAATTCGCCGTGGTGGATGGTGACATTGATGCCGTGCAGCACCGGTGTTTCGACATCCGCCGAGAAATAACTTTTTTTGATGTCGGTGAGTTGAATCAAATATTCGGATTGCGCCGAGGGATGGTTGATGACTGCGTTCATCGTCGGCGCCTTACTTCTTGGCCTTGTCCTGCAAATCACGGATCACCAATTCATCCCCCGGCTTGACCTCGCCCGACACCAGCTCGGTGTGTTGGTTGCTGGCCACGCCGGTGCGAACGGCAACGGGCACCAATTCGTTTTTGTCATTTAATTTATAGACGGTTCCCACGCCTTTGCGGCCGCCGCCGGAGGGGGCGGGCGGTGGGCTGAGTTGTGCGCTGCGATCACCACGTTTGTCGGTGGCATCGGCGGACTTTGCCTCGCCTGTCTTGTCATCTTTTTTTGCATCCTTTGTATCTTTTGCGGCGTCTTTCTTTTTCTTCGCATCCTTGTCCTTGTCGTCCTTGGGTGGCTTGAAACGCAACGCGGAGGTCGGAATGCGCACCACGTCATCGCGTTGTGATGCCACAAAGCTCACCTGCGCGGTCATGCCCGGTTTGAGCAGTTGATTTTCGTTGGTGGTGTCAACGATGACGTTGTAGGTGACCACACCCTGGTTGATGGTCGGGTTGAGGCGCACCAGCCGGATGGTGCCGGCAAAATCACGCTCGGGGTATGCATCTACATTGAATTTCACCGGCATGCCGGATTTGACGGTGCCCACGTCCGCCTCGGCCACGGACGTGTCGATTTGCATGGCATCCAGGCTTTGTGCGATTTGAAACAGTGTGGGGGTGTTGAAACTGGCCGCCACGGTCTGGCCGAGATCAATCTTGCGGTCAATGACGATACCGGTGATGGGCGAGCGGATCACCGTGTAGGAAAGATTGGTTTTTTCGCGGTCGAGTTGCGATTTCACCTGTGAAACCTGGGCGCGGGCGACATCAAGATCGCGGGTGTTTTGTTCCAGCGTGGCGTCGGTGATAAAACCCTTTTGCACCAGATCCCGGTTGCGTTTCAGGGTGCTCTCGGCCAGCCGCAACGAGGCCTCGGCCGAGCGCATATTGGCTTCAATCTGCGCCAATGAAGCCTTGATCAAAGCGGGGTCAAGCTCGAGCAAAATCTGCCCGGCGATCACCGGCTTGTTGTAGTCGGTGTGGAGCTTCACCACCGTGCCGGACACCTGTGTGCCGACATTGACCACCGTCACCGGGTTGACCGTGCCGTTGGCGGTGATGCGCTGCACCACCGCGCCGCGGTCAACGGTGACGGTGCGATAACGGTCTGCCTTGGTTTCCTCGGCTTTTTTGCGAACCTGGATCACGCCAATGGCCACCGCCGCAATGACCAGTAGCGGCAGAAGAATTTTTACACGGAATATAAATCGGGCAAATGAGCGGACAAACGGAAGGATGAAGTTCATTATGTGAGTGGGCTTTATGCTTGGGTCGTAGTGCTTTGTGGGATGGATGCCAGCCAATTTTACTTGTGTTTACGCACCCGCACAGCCGAAAGCGGCGGCAATTGAGGCATACAATTCCGCGCCCTGTCGGTGCGGCGGGGCTCATTGCGTGGCGATGGCCGGGCGCACAACCAGTCCGTTTGCGACCATCGACAGAAAAAACTCCAGATCGTTGAAGGGCGGCGACTGCAACATGAAAGGCTCGGCGCCGACTCGCGTCATGCACAGTTGAAACTGCCGCTGCAGGGAGCGGATGCTGCCGCCAGGCTCCACCCGCGGCCACGCCAGCACCATGCCCACGGCTGGTGCGACCGCTGCGCCGTCGATGATTTTTCCCGCCTGCAAGACATGACAGGACGCACACGCCAGATCGCGCTCGCCCAGGCGCCGGGTGAACCATTGTCGGCCGTTCTGGTAGTGAGCCCGCGCCGCACTGTCTGCGGCACTGGCAAGCGCGCGCAGATTGAGGCGGTCATTGATGGCGAGGCTACGCACATGGGCGATGACCGCACCCATGCGCAGCGGGTCAAATGAATCCTCGGCATTGGCGTGCAGACATTGGCTGACCGCCATCTCCAGCGTGATGATCGCTGCCTGCCTCGCATCAAATTGCGGATAAGCGGTGGCGGCACGGCGGCCGCCTGCGGGAAAACACGCGGCCAGGGATTTGCCGTTTTTGAATTTGCGTTCCCATTGTTTTTTGCCGATGGCCAGAATGTCGTTGATGTTGGTGGCATGCGCGCCGCCGAGCGGGGAGACCGCCACGCCAGGTTTTAGCGTGATGCCTGCCAGACTCCACTCCGTCACCGGCACTCCCGGAAAACTTTTTTGAATGGCTTTGACAAGCGAGGCGCGGTCTTGTTCGGGTGTCGGTTCATTGGGCTTGGATTGCGCGTGGGCCAGTGGTGAGGCGGCAAGCCACAGCGTCAAGATCAACGGGCGCATTATTTCGCCACAGTGGCGTGCCGCTCGCGCTCGATGTCGCGGTCAGTGTCCTTGCGTTTTTCTCCGGGCAGCAGGGCACGGTTTTTATATTCGGCCTTGAGCTCGCGCAGGCGTGATTCGGTGCTCGATGACTCATAAAAATCGCCGTCCTTGGCCTTGAGGGCGATTTCCAGTTGCTCGACCGCGCCCACCAGGTTGCCGCGCCGGTAGTAGGCCTCGCCAATGGCACGGTGCTGCGCCATTTTTTTGCCTTTGCGCTCATAACATTTGGCGGCCAGCTCATGCAGCTTGGGATCATCCTGGATGGTTTTGAGACGTTCGTTGGCGAGGTCCAGCGCGGCATCAATTTTGCCTGCCTGGAAGTGGGCATCAATCAGGCCCAGTGCCAGCGCGCGGCTGTCGGGGAAACGCTTGGCGGCGGCACGGTAGGTGTTGATGGCGGCATCAAATTGACTTTGATTGAGCTGGATTTCGGCGGCCAGATTTTCCAGCCACGGGTGAGGTGCGGGCTGGGTGCGGATGGCGGTAAGCTCGCGTTCGGCAGCGGCAAAGTCACGCGCGCGCGCCAGCGCCATGGCCAGGCCATACACGTCAGCGCGGTTGCGCAGCACGGTGCGCTCGGCGATGGCGGCGCGAAAAAAGGTGATGGCTTCGTTGTTGCCCAGGCTCATCACCCGCAGTTTGGCCTGCGCGAGTTTGTATTCCGGGCTTTCGGAATAGGCGCGCAAAGTTTGCTCCTGGCTGAGGGAGTCAATGCGGCTTTGCATGTCGGCGATGCGTTCGGTGGTGAGCGGATGGGTGCGCAAATAGCCCGGTGCGCGGCCTTCGTTGTGGCGGTTGGCGCGCAGCAGGCGGTCAAAAAATCCCACCATGCCCTGCGGGTCGAAACCCGCGCGCAACATGATCTGGATGCCGATGCGGTCGGCTTCACGCTCAAAATCGCGCGTGTAGTCGAGCTGGTTTTGGATCGCCAGCGCCTGGCTGCCAACAATCGCCGCCTCGGTGGCTTGTCCCGCTGAAGTGGAACCGGAGCGTGCGGCCAATATCGCCGCGGCAAGTGCCGCCAATTGCATGATGCCGCCGGTGCGCTGCCCCATCGCGCCACGCGCGGCGTGGCGCTGGGTGACATGGGAAATTTCATGTCCGACCACCCCGGCCAGCTCCGACTCGGTGCGTGAGGCCAGTATCAAGCCCGAATGAAAGCCGACAAAGCCGCCGAGCAGGGCAAAGGCGTTGATGCTGTCGTCATTCAGGATAAAAAATTCGAATTCACGGCGGTTGTCGTTGGTGCTGCCGCGCGAGGCGGTGGTGAGGCGATTGCCCAGTGAGGTGATGTATTCGTTGAGCTCCGGGTCTTCGACAAACGCGCGGTCGCCGCGCACATCGAGCATAATCCGTTTGCCAATGGCGCGTTCCTGCGGCTCGGTGACCATCGCATCGGAGGCGTCACCCAGGTCTGGCAAACCGCTGGCATGGCCGGACGGGACGACGCTGACGGACGATGCCAACAACGCGATGATGGTCAATTTGGCGATTTGTTTGCGCACGGGAAAAACCGCTTGATGCGAGGCATTTTGATGTGGTGTAAATTGACAATGGTTTTTCAACAACGCTGTTTCTCCCGGGCAAACAACTTGGACGCCGCCATGCCCTGTCGGTTCCCCAAAATAATGATTCACGCCGCATCATTGTAACAAGACCATCCTGCGAAGCCGCCATGACCAATCTGAACCATTTTAATGAACAAGGCGACGCCCACATGGTGGATGTCGGCAACAAGGCCGAAACCCACCGCGTCGCCGTCGCCACCGGCACCATCACCATGCAGGCGGCGACGTTGTTGCTGGTCGAGCGCGGCACGGCCAAGAAGGGCGATGTGCTGGGGGTCGCCCGCATCGCGGCCATACAGGGTGCCAAACAATCGGCGACGCTGATTCCGCTGTCGCACCCCATACCGATCAACCGGGTCGCGGTTGAATTTTTGATGGATGCGGCCAGCCACACCATTTCGTGCCGCGCGACGGTGGAAACCTTTGGCCGCACCGGTGTGGAAATGGAGGCACTGACGGCGGCAACCATCGGCCTGCTAACCATTTACGACATGCTCAAGGCGGTGGATCGTGGCATGGTGATAACCAACGTGCGCCTCTTGGAAAAACACGGCGGGGCATCAGGCGATTGGGTCAGCCCATAGGGAGCAGTGCCTTCCCCAGTCCCATCACGCCACAAGCCAAAATCACCCCCATGACGTTTGCCCTGAAACGAAACAGGGCAATGGCCGCCGCGAGTGTTATCACCGCCGCGAGCAGGTCAACGCCACCGCCGAACACGGCAAGGGGCGTTGCCTTTGGCCACCACACATGCCAGAGAAAAAACAACGCCAGATTGAGAATGACCCCGACCACGGCGGCGGTGATGGCGTTGAGCGGCGCGGCGACATGCAAATTGCCGCGTGTGGTTTCGATAAAAGGCGCGCCGACCAGAATAAACAGGAATGACGGCAGGAAGGTGAAAAACGTCACCACACATGCCGCCAGCGCGCCCGACAAAAACGCGTT
>JANPNJ010000398.1:0-3051 GCA_031427395.1 Burkholderiales bacterium | reverse complement strand
TTTCCGCAGCGATGTCCGGGCGCGCCGCCAGGATGCGGCGAAAGCCTTCCTTGTCGAGGCGGTAACATTCAATGTCGGTTTGGGCGACCACGGTGGCGCGGCGCGGCTCGCCGGTCATCATGCCCATTTCGCCGAACACCTGCCCGTCGCCCAGTGTGGACACCAGTTTCCGTTCGTTGTTTTCCTCCGCCACCCAAACCTCGGCGGTGCCTTTGACGATCAGATACAGCCAATGGGCAATGTCCCCCTGGTGTGTCATCACGTCGCCCGCCACAAACGGCGCATGCACCAGATGTGCGGCCAGTTCGTTCAGCTCGTCCCCGCTGAGGCTGCGGAAAATATCGACCTTTTGCAAAGCCGCAATGCGCGCCTGCATCTCGACGGCATCGCGCGCACGCCGGAACGACTCGTTTTCCTTGATGATGTAATGTTCCTCGGTCGGCATGGCGATGTGGATGCCCGCGCGTTGCAGTGCGGCCTCGCAGTGCATCCTGACTTCGCTGTCGGTGCTCTCGTCAAATTCCGGCTTGGTGAGCCAATAGCGCAAAACAAAATCGCCGCCGCCGGGCAACAGTGCCTTGAGCAGCGCCGAGGGCGGCGGCTCGGCGGCGACATTGGCAATGCCCGCATCGCGCACCGCGCGCACCAGTACATCGGCCATGCGGCGCACGCCGAGGTTTGAAGTCAGCGAGAAGGCAATCGCCCGCCGCCAGCGCGGGGCGGGGGCGTCGCGCGCGCCGATCACGGTGAAACGACCCTTCATCAACGTGCTGTTGGGCACGATAACCGTTTCGCGGCTGCGTGTCTCGATGGCGGTGTAGCGCCAGCGGATCTCCACCACGCGACCGCCCAAATCGTCAATGCGCACCCAGTCGCCGACGCGGATCGAGCGGTCGAGTTGCAGGGCCAGGCCACCGAAGATATTGCCGAGGGTGTCCTGCATGGAAAAAACGATGATGCCGGTCAGCACCGCCGAGGTGGCAACGATGCTCGACAGGTCAACACCCGCCGCCCGCAGCCACATCACCAACCAGACCAGCACCACCAGCGCCACCGCCAGATCCTCAATGATGCGCGGGGGATTTAGTTTGAGCGGTGGCAGCAATGCGCGGAACAACGCCATGCCCGCAATGCGGATCACAATCGCGCCCTGCGCCAAGAGGAGGATGTTGTTGATCCAGCCGCCCATGGTGCCGCCGCCGATGGCAGCCAGATCCGCCACGCCGACCGCAGTCGCCTGGAATAGCGCCAGCAAAATTGCCGCGACCAGCAGATTGCGCGCGCGGACCCGCTCGGCGGGACACAGCGCCATCACCAGCAAAGCCAGCGCAAGTGCCACGACACCGGGAAGCCACCACACCTGTTGCAAAGCGGACATGGCAATGCCCTACAGCGCGCCCTCGATGGTGGCGCACAGGCGCTTCAGTGTTTCGACGCGCACCCACGGCTTGTCGTTGCCCGCGATCATATGCCACGGTGCCATTTCGGAGGAGGTGCGATCAATCATGTCCGCCACCGCGCGCTCATAGTCCGGCCAGCGTTTGCGGTTGCGCCAATCCTCGTCGGTGATCTTGAATTTCTTGTGCGGGGTCTTGGCGCGCTCTTTGAAGCGTTTCAACTGCTCGGCCTGGCTGATTGCCAGCCAGAATTTCACCACGATGGCCCCGCCGTCCGTGAGTTGTTCCTCGAATTCGTTGATCTCGTGGTAGGCGCGCATCCAATCGTGTTCGCCGCAGAATTTTTCAACACGCTCAACCAGTACCCGGCCATACCACGAGCGGTCAAAAATGACGGCGTGGCCGTGCGTCGGAATCTGCCGCCAGAAGCGCCACAGGTACGGCTGCGCGCGTTCCTCGTCGCTGGGTGCGGCCACCGGCACAATGTGGTAAAAACGCGCGTCCATGGCGCGGGTGATGCGGCGGATGGTGCTGCCTTTGCCGGCCGCGTCCATGCCCTCGAACACCATCACAATCGAGCGTTCGCGCATTTTTTTGTGGCGGGTGAGCAGGCTCAGCTCACCCTGCCATTTGGCAAGCCGGCTGTTGTAGCGGGCGTGGTCGAGGCGGCGGGTGTAGTCGGCGGTGTTGAGCAAATCGCGGTGGTCGATGCTCGGCTGTGACAGCGGCTCGGCGGCGGTCTGGGCTGTTTTGCCGCTTTTCAGGCGGCGTTCGATGGTGTCGAGAATCAGGCGGCCGGCGGTCAGCGAACGGTAGGCGTGGTCGCTGCCCTCGATGATGTTCCACGGCGCTTCGCCGGTGGAGGTCTCGCGCAGCGCCAACTCGCACACACCGATGAATTCGTCGTAGTGTTTGAAGCGTTGCAAATCCTCTTTGGTGACGCGCCAGGCGGTTTTCTTTTTCGCCGACAGCGCCTTGAGCCTGGACCGCTGCGCGTCCTTGGACAGATGAAACCAAAGCTTGATGATGAGCGCGCCTTCAGCGGCCAGCATGCGTTCGTGGTCGCGGATGCGTGCCAGGCGCTGGTCGAATTCGGACTCGCTGTTGTGTTCCATCACCCGCTGCAAAATCGGATCGGTGTACCACGAGCCGAACAGGATGCCGATGCGGCCCTTGGGCGGCAGCGCATGCCAGAAGCGCCACATTTCCGGCCGGGCACGCTCAGCATCGGTCGAGGCGCCGAAGGCATGGGTGTGGATATGGCGCGGATCCATCCACTCATTGAGCAGGTTGACCGTCTCGCCCTTGCCCGCGCCGTCCACGCCGTTGACCAGGATGATGACCGGAAACTTGGCTTGCGCCAGCAGGCGATATTGTGCGTCCAGCAGAGCCGCGCGCAATGTCGGCTCCTCAATGTCAAACTCGGATTTTTTCAGCTTGTGGCCGATTTCGGCGGATTCAAACATGCGCGCACCCTCCAGACTGGCAGTGTCGCGCCGATTCCCACGGCGGGGTTTGACCTGCATCAGAAGATGTGCATTTGCCGGTCGTCAACATGGCCGACAAGGGGCACAATCATCTGTATTGCGAACATCGCGCGCCACGCCCCATCAGGCCATGCCTACGGAACTGTCATCCCAGTGGTTGTTGTCAA
>JANPNJ010000397.1:0-2118 GCA_031427395.1 Burkholderiales bacterium | reverse complement strand
TGCTGTGGATGGAACAGGTACTCTCGCTACGGCGAGCTCTGGATCTGTGAATACTACAACTGCAGGAACATATATACTCACCTATAGAAAAGTAGATGCCGCAGGGAACACAGGATCTCATGTACACGCCGGCGCATTTTGCGGAAACCCGCATCGAGGTCATGCAGCAACTGATGCAGTCACACCGGCTGGCGACGATTGTGCATCACGGCGATGGCGGCCGTCTCGACGCCAACCACATCCCGCTGCTGATTGACCCCTCGCGCGGGCGCTTCGGCACCCTGGTCGGGCACGTCGCCCGTGCCAACCCGCTGTGGCGGGAGGACACCAGCGAAGTGCTGGTGATCTTCCAGGGCCCGCAGGCGTACATCACGCCCTCCTGGTATGTGGGCAAACCAATCCACGGCAAAGTGGTGCCGACGTGGAATTACGCGGTGGTGCATGCCCACGGCAGGCTGCATGCCGTCGATGATCCCGACTGGCTGCGCGATCATGTCACCACCATGACCGCCGCCAACGAAGCCGCGCGGCTCGCACCGTGGCAGGTGAGTGACGCGCCGGCGGATTACATCGCCACCATGCTCCAGGCGATTGTCGGCATCGAGATTGAGATCACCGCCCTCACCGGCAAGTGGAAGGTCAGCCAAAACCGTTCGGCGGAAGACCGCGCAGCCGTGGCAGCCGGGCTGGCTGCCGATGGTGAAACCGCAATGGCGGCGGCGGTTCAATCAAAACAATAATCCGCGCCATCCCGCGATCAGGTGATGGCCAGACCACAAAAATGACGCTGATGTTCTGGCGTGTGTGTGTCAATCGTCCGATAATGGACGATCAAAAATAATAATTCACGCGTATCCCATCCAGCTCATACACAAGGAGTCGGCAATGAAAAATATTTCCGCCCCACGGTACAAACCGCTTTTCCAGGCCATGCTGGCCTGCGGCATCCTCGCCCTGCCCGCCGCGTCATACACCCAACCCAAAGGCCCGGTGCAAGTCGTCAAACCGCCCATCGCCCTGGCCTACATCGATGTCGCCACCAACGGCAGCGACATGCCCGGCGGCAACATGATGGCGGGAATGGCGCAAGGCAATGAGTCCGGCGGCCTGTTCGGCGCACTCGGTGGCCTGGCCAAGGGTGCGCTCGGTGGTGCCACCGATCGCGGCAACACTTTCGGCAATACCCGCTAGATGGGTTTTGGCAGCGGCAAGTATGTCGATGTCTCGGTGTACACCAACAAAAATCGCGCGCTCACCGAGGCCACCCAAGGCATTCCACCGGTGATGAATCTGGGCGACACGTTGAAGCTTGTCGCCCCGGTGCCAGACAAACCGGTGGCATCAGAGCCGGTTGACGAAAGAGTGATTGAGCCCACCTACGAAAAACCCAAAGGCAAAATGTCGGTGTATTGGGGCTGCGGCGAAACCATCCGCCCTGGCCAGCCGCGCACCCTTGATGTGTCGAAAGCCTCCATCGAGGACTACGGCAAATTTTTCATTTCACGCGGCAGCACCACGCGTGGCGCGCGCTCCCAGCCCGGCCACCCGGCCTGGCCAAACAAAGTGGACGACCGCAAAGTGCCCGACAACGCCTCGCTCGTTGGCGCACACACTTTCACCGGCAACGGCATTCCTGAATCGTTCAAGGTCAGCCTTGGTGCCGCGCAGGATTTGATGGCAGCCATTGAACTGAACCAGCAGAAAAAAGACGGCGGCGTGATGCTCGACTGGAAAACCATCCCCCACGCGCGTGGCTACTTCATCACCGCCATGGGCGGCAAAGCCGACGGCAAAGGCAGCCGCGACGAATTTGAAATGGTCATCTGGACATCCAGCGAATTGCCCGACATGGGTTTTGGCCTCGTTGACTATCAATCCAACGCCAACATCGACAAATGGCTCAAGGAAAAAATCATCCTGCCCGCCAGCACCACCACCTGTGCCGTGCCCAAGGGAATTTTTGATGAACAAGGTGCGGGCATGTTGCGCATGATCGCCTACGGCTCGGAAGCGTTTTTCGCCCACCCGCCACGCCCGACCGACCCAAAGATCGCGTGGGAACCGGATTGGCAAACCAAGGTGCGGGTGAAATCCACCTTCTCCTCCATGCTCGGCGGC
>JANPNJ010000396.1:0-5626 GCA_031427395.1 Burkholderiales bacterium | reverse complement strand
GGAATGAAGACATAGCCGCGCCCCCAGACCGTCTGGATATAGCGGGGATTGGCCGGGTCTTCGCCGAGCAGCTTGCGGATGCGTGACACCTGCACGTCGATGGCGCGGTCAAATGTGTCGTGTTCGCGTCCGCGCGCCAATTCAGTCAATTGGTCGCGTGACAGCGGCACGCGCGGGTGTTCGACCAGCACTTTGAGCAGGCCGAATTCACCGGTGGTCATCGGCACCGCCGTTGTCTCTTTCAACAATTCCCTGGTGCCCAGATTCAGGCTGAACGGGCCGAAACGGACAATGGCATCGGCGGCGGCGGGCGCGCCGGGCGTGGGCAATGGCGCCTGCCTGCGCAACACAGCGTGGATGCGTGCCACCAGCTCGCGCGGATTGAACGGCTTGGCCAAGTAATCATCGGCACCCATTTCCAGTCCCAGAATGCGGTCAACGTCATCGCCTTTCGCGGTCAGCATGATGATGGGAATGTTGGCATGGGTGGTGTCGGGCGCGGCACTGGCACGCAGGCGCCGGCAGATGGCGAATCCGTCCTCGTTCGGCAACATGACATCCAGCACCACCAGATCGTAGCGATTGCGGGTGAACGCGCGGTCGAGCGCCTGGCCGTCGGGCACGGTGTCTGCGGCAAAGCCCTGCTCGGTGAGGTAGCGTTTCAACAAATCGCGCAGCCTGAGGTCGTCATCGACCACCAGGATGCGATGGCGGGGTGGAGTGGATTGGGTGGCAAGGCTCATGGTTCCATCATAGTGGCGGGAAGCGGAATTCAGGCTGGCGGCGTCGTCAGCACATGTAATGAATTGTAAGCGTTGTCGGGCGCTGGCGGGGTGTGTTCACTGGCGGCGACCTGGGGGCGTTACACGGCGTTACGTTTTGTCGTCGGCCTGAAAAGACTTTGGTCGTTGACAGGGGTATGTTTCGTTTCACACCATTCATTCACGCCAAAATCCATCCTTCCAAAGGAAAGTACATGAACCAAAAACCCATTCAGATGTTGATGATCGCCATTGCTGTGTTGGGTCTTGCTGCAGGCCATGCATCGGCGGCACCAGGGGATGCCACTCCCCAATCCAGGCTGCACAAAATTGACAGCAACGGTGACGGCAAAATCTCCCGTGAGGAAGCCGCCAAATTTCCGCGCCTGGCGAAAAATTTTGAGCGGATTGACACCAACAAGGACGGCTTTCTGGGCAAGGAGGAAATCCACGCGCAGCGGGCAAAGATGGCGGCCGCACGACTGAAAGCCGTTGACAAGAATGATGATGGCAAAATCAGCCGAGCCGAGGCCGAGGCCAACGCACCGCGCCTGGCGAAAAACTTTGAGCGCATCGACAGCAACAAGGATGGCTATTTGAGCCGCGAGGAATTCATTGCGGCGCGGAAAAAAGCGCATGCACAACGCTGAAAACTCGCTGGCAAGACAACACCAATCCATTGACGGAGAACTGCAATGACAATTCGCAAAGCCATCCCGCTGATTTGGAAATATTTGCTGGTGGTGTTCACGTCCTGCATGCTGGCGTTTGCCATCTCCAAGCAAGTCCGCGCCGCCCCGCCGGGCGGGTCCAGCCTGGCTGCGGCAAAGCAATATCAATCGACCGGGGCATTTGCGGTCAAGGTGCAGGATGAAACCTGGCAGGATGCGGCGCGTCAGCGCGCCATGCAGGTGAGAATTTTGTCGCCGGATACCCCAACGACCCCGGATCGTTTTCCTGTGGTGATTTTTTCCCACGGGCTGGGAGGCAACAAGTCCGGTGGAAAATTCTGGGGCGAACATTGGGCCACACATGGATACATTGTGGTGCACCTGCAGCATCCAGGCAGTGACGAATCCGTATGGCGCGGCAAACAAGGCAAGGAAGCCGCCGCCAGCCTCACCGCGGCGATGACCATGGGCAATCTGGCGTTGCGGGTCGGCGATGTGCATTTTGCTATCGATGAAATCATCCGCCGGGGCAAGACCGGTGACGGCGTGTTCAAAATGGCGGATTGGTCAAAAATCGGCATGTCCGGGCATTCATTCGGTGCCCAGACCACGCTGGCGGTCGCCGGGCAGGCCACCCCGGCCGGGCGCGGCCAATCAGGGCTGGACAAACGTATCACCGCCGCCATTGCGTTCAGCCCGAATGCGCGCAACCCGTCGAAACCAGAGCGGCAGTTTGGTGACATCCGCATGCCGTTTTTTTCCGTCACCGGCACAAAAGACGGCGCGGTGCTGAACGACGCCACCCTGCCCGTGCAGCGGATTTTGCCGCATCAGCACATGCCGCCAGGCGACAAGTATCTGGCGGTTTATGAAGATGGAGATCACATGGTGTTTGGCGGACACCCATTGTCCGGCCGCCGCCCGGCCACGGCGCGCGACGCGGAAATCCAGGAGGATGTCAAAGCCTCGACCCTTGCCTTCTGGAACGCCTACCTGAAAGACGATCATGCCGCCAGGAATTGGCTGGTCACAGCGGATACGGGGTTTCGCACCCGCCTGGCGGCTGCCGATCAATTTGAAACCAAGTAAGGTGACACCATGAGACACAAATTTGCCGCCACGCTGGTGTTCGCCTTGGTCGGCATTGTCCCCATGGCGGGGACTGCCGCGCCGTCAACGCTGCTCGGCGCGGATGACGCCAGGCATCTTTTGAACCGTGTTGGGTTTGCCGCCAGTGGGCCAGAAATTGCGGCGTTTGGCGGCATGACACGTTGGCAGGCGGCGGAAAAATTGGTTGGCGGTGCCCTTGAGACGGCCAAGTCGATGCCGCCGACGTGGATCAACGAGCCGATACTTTCGGCCAGCAAATACCGCGACATGAGCCGCGAGGAGCGCGAAGTTGAGCGGCGGCTCAATGTCGAGCGCGCCTTTGAATTGCGCGAATGGTGGTTCCGCGAAATGCTCACCACCCCCTCGCCGCTGACGGAAAAAATGACGCTGTTCTGGCACAACCATTTTGCCACCAGCCAGTTGAAGGTCCGCCACACCAACTTGATGTACCGGCAGCATGTGCTGCTGCGCAAACACGCGCTGGGCAATTTCGGCAGCCTGTTGCGGCAGATCGCGCGCGATCCGGCGATGTTGATTTATCTCGACAACGCCAACAGCCGCAAACAGCAGCCCAATGAAAATTTCGCGCGCGAGGTGATGGAGTTGTTCACCCTCGGCGAGGGCAACTACAGCGAGCAGGACATCAAACAAATGGCACGCGCCTTCACCGGCTGGTCGCTCGACCGCGAGACCGGTGATTTCATGTTGCGCCGGGGCATGCATGATGCCGGTGAGAAAACCATTTTTGGCAAAAAAGGAAATTTCGACGGCAACCAGGCGCTGGATTTGTTGTTGCAGCGACCCGAAACCGCGGTTTTCATCACCCGCAAACTGTGGCGTGAATACATTTCACCGACCCCGGATGAAACCGAGGTGGCACGGCTGGCGGCAATCTTCCGCGACTCCGGCTACAACACGGCAAAATTGATGCAGCACCTGCTGTCATCGGATGCGTTTTATGCCGCAAACAACCGCGCCAGCCTGATCAAATCGCCGGTGGAATTGGTGCTGGGCACGCTCAAACAATTCGACATCGACACGCCCAATCTGCGGCCGTTTGTATTGGCGGCCGCATTGTTGGGGCAAAACGTTTTTACACCGCCCAACGTCAAAGGCTGGCCGGGAGGGGAACACTGGATCAATTCGGCGACATTGCTGGGGCGCAAACAACTGGTTGAGCGCCTGTTCAGAAACGAGGACCGCATGGAAGCCGCCATGAACGCCATGGATGAAATGGCCGAGCGCAGCGACACGCCCCCCCCGCCGGGCCGGGCACAGCGACAGCAGCGCAATGCCGAACGGGCCATGGCCGCGCTCAAATGGAATGTCGACACCTGGGCCAGGCCGTTTGCGGAAAATGCAAAATCGGGCCAGGCGGAAATGGCCAGGCTGGTGCTGGCCTTATCACCTTCCACCCCGCCTTCCACCCTGCCAACAGGCCACAATCCCGCCGATTGGGCGCGGGTCATGGTCAACGATCCGGCCTATCAACTGAAATAGGAGCCAGCCGTGAACAGACGTGATTTTTTGCATGCCACCGCGCGCGCCGGTGCGGCGGCGGCCCTGCCGGTGTTTGGTGCAACACAGGGTGTGGCGTGGGCCCAAGCCGCCACGCCTTACCAGAAGTTGCTCATCCTCATTGAACTCAAAGGTGCCAACGACGGCCTCAACACCGTGGTGCCGTATGCCGACCCGCGCTATGCCAAATTGCGGCCGCAAATCGCGCTGGCGCGTGACAGCGTGATTGCCATCAGCGAACGCGAGGCGCTGCATCCTGCACTCAAGCCGCTGCACGCGCTGTGGGAGAACCAGGAACTCGCCATCGTCCAGGGGCTCGGTTACCCGAATCCGAATTTGTCGCACTTTCGGTCCATTGAAATCTGGGAGACCGCATCCAAAAGCGAAGAGTATCTGGACGCGGGCTGGCTGGCACGCATCTTTGCCCACACCCCGCCGCCGCGATCTTTTGCCGCTGATGGGGTGGTGGTGGGCTCCAATGACATGGGGCCCTTGTCCGGGCAGGGTGTGCGCACCATTGCCCTGGCCGACACCGCACAATTTTTGCGCAACGCGAGACTGGCGCAGGCCGGGCGGGACGAACGCAATCCGGCGCTCAAACACATTCAGGCCGTCGAGCGTGAAATCGTCCACGCCGCCGCCAAGCTCAACAGCAACTTTGTCTTCAAGACCGTGTTTCCACAAAACGCCTTTGCCGGCCAGATCCGCACCGCCGCGCAACTCGCCGCGAGCCGCGCGGGCATCGCCGCCATCCGTCTGACACTGGGAGGCTTCGACACCCACGCCGGGCAATTGGGCACCCACGCCAATTTACTGGCGCAGCTCGCCGAGGGTATCAGCGCCCTGAAGTCCGCGCTTGTCGAGCTCAACCGCTGGGATCAAACCCTCATCATGACCTACGCGGAATTTGGCCGCCGCCCGCAGGAAAACATGAGCAACGGCACCGACCACGGCACCACCAATGTGCATTTTGTAACCGGCGGCAGGGTCAAGGGCGGCCTCTATGGCGAAGCACCGGCGCTGGGCAATCTCGATGGCAACGGCAACTTGCCCTTCGCGGTTGATTTCCGCTCGCTGTACGCCACCATCATCAACCCATGGTGGGGACTCGATGCGTCCAGGATATTGAATGGCAAATTCCCGCCGTTGGATTTGCTTAAGGTATAAATAACAAAGTGCCCGTCCATAAAGCGTTTTAAGACATAATTGGCTGAAAAAGCACGTGGATAAAGGAGTTTGTCGAATTATCCAGCCGGTGGATAATGCGGCCATGAACTTTCTCGCCATCGAAACCTCCTCCGACCGCCTGTCCATCGCCGTGGGGCATGACGATCAAACGACGGCGGATGCCATTGATGGCGCGGGGCAAAAAAATTCCGAATTGGCCTTGCCGCTGATGCACCGTTTGTTGAAAGCGGCCGCCATTTCCCTCAACGAAATCGACGTGGTGGTGTTCGGCCAGGGTCCGGGCTCGTTCACCGGTGTGCGCATTGCCTGTGGCCTGGCGCAGGGGCTGGCGTTTGGGCTGGGCAAGCCGGTGATGGCGGTGCCATCAACACTGGTGCT
>JANPNJ010000395.1:0-2545 GCA_031427395.1 Burkholderiales bacterium | reverse complement strand
ATGGCCTTCGACGCGCCCGATCATCCATTTCAAGACGCGCATGTTGTCGCCGAATCCAGGCCAGACATATTTGCCGTTGTCGTCCTTGCGAAACCAATTGACGCAAAATATTTTCGGCGCGGTGTGGCCGATGGTGTTGCCGATGTTGATCCAGTGGGCGAAATAATCCGCCATGTTGTAGCCGCAAAACGCCAGCATCGCAAACGGATCGCGCCGCACCACGCCGACCTGCCCGACTATGGCCGCCGTGGTTTCCGAGCCGAGGGTGGCGGCCATGTACACGCCTTCGTTCCAGTTGCGCGCCTCGGTCACCAGCGGCACAGTGGTCGAGCGGCGGCCGCCAAAGATGATCGCCGACAGCGGCACGCCTTGCGGGTTGTCCCATTCGCTGTCGAGCGACGGGCATTGGGTGGCGGATACTGTGAAGCGCGCGTTGGCGTGTGCCGCGAGGCGACCGCAGCCGGGCGTCCATGCATGCCCCTGCCAATCAGTCAATTGTGCGGGGGGCGATTTGGTCATGCCTTCCCACCACACGTCGCCCTCAGGCGTGAGCGCGACATTGGTGAAGATCGTATTGGTGCTGATGGCCGTCATGCAATTGGGGTTGGTCTCAAATGAGGTGCCCGGCGCGACGCCAAAAAATCCCGCTTCCGGATTGATGGCGCGCAACACACCATCGGCGTCCGGTTTGATCCAGGCGATGTCGTCACCGACGGTGGTGACTTCCCAGCCCGCCTGCTTGAATGAAGCCGGCGGAATCATCATCGCAAAATTGGTTTTGCCGCAGGCCGAGGGAAAGGCGGCGCTGACATAGTGTTTGTTGCCCGCTGGGGTTTTCACGCCGAGGATCAGCATGTGTTCGGCCAGCCAGCCTTGTTGCCTGCCCATCACACTGGCGATGCGCAGCGCAAAACATTTTTTGCCGAGCAGGGCGTTGCCGCCGTAGCCGGAGCCATACGACCAGATTTCGCGGGTTTCCGGAAAATGCACGATGTATTTGTGGTCCCTGTTGCACGGCCAGGGTACATCTTTTTTGCCCTCGGCAAGCGGCGCGCCAACCGAGTGCAGGCACGGCACAAATTCGCCATCCGCGCCCAATGCCTCCAGTGCTTTTGTGCCCATGCGTGTCATCAATTTCATGTTCACCGCAACATAGGCCGAGTCGGATATTTCCACGCCGATCTGGGTGAGGGTCGAACCCAGGGGGCCCATCGAAAACGGCACCACGTACATGGTGCGGCCACGCATTGCGCCTGCGAACAGGCCAGTGAGCGTGGCGCGCATCGCATCGGGTGCCTGCCAATTGTTGGTGGGGCCGGCGTCGCATTGTTTGGCCGAACAAATGAAGGTGCGGTCTTCCACCCGTGCCACGTCGGTGGGATCCGACCATGCCAGATAGGAATTGGGACGCAGGGCTTCGTTGAGTTTTTTGAAGGTGCCGGCGGCAACCAGTTCAGCACACAGCCGCTGGTATTCGGCATCCAAGCCGTCACACCAGTAAATGCGGTCGGGTTGGGTCAGCGCGGCAATGTCATCGACCCAGGCGAGCAGTTTTTTGTGTTGGGTCGGCGCGTTGTTCTGCGGGATGGAATGGGTTCGGGCGTGCATGGCGGACTCCAATGGCGTGTTGCGGCACGTGTCGTGGCACGGCTCATCTGTCGTAGCAGAAAATTATCCCACAGCGAACAGGCAATATTGGCCTGGGTGACAAAGTGATTGTTGTTGTGTTCTGCGGGATGGAATGTCTCACGTTGCCGACTTTTGCTGTCCATAAGTGCGGAATTTTTCCAGCACCCGTGCCATCTCCGCCGCGTCCAATACCGGCACCGTCAGCCCGGTGTTGAGCGCCCCAAGATACATTTTTGCGAGCATCTCCACTTCCACCGCCAGCGCGAGTGCGCCTTCGAGATCGGTGCCGCAGGCAATCACCCCGTGCTGCGCGAGCAGGCAGGCGCGGCGGTCGTGCAACGCCGCCAGCGCAAAATCCGACAACGCCTGCGTGCCAAAGGTGGCGTAGGGTGCGCAGCGGATGTTGGTGCCACCCGCCACCGCCACCATGTAGTGGAACGCCGGTATCTCCCGCCCCAGCACGGCCAGCGTGGTGGCAAACACAGAATGGGTATGCACAATCGCGTGGACATCATTTCGCGCGGCGTAAATGTCGCGGTGAAAGCGCCATTCGGACGAGGGCAGGATATCGCCGGAAAAAGTTCCCTCCGGCGTGTGGTCAATGGCCATGGCAACCAGGTCTTCGACCGACAATTTTTCGTAGGCGATGCCGGTGGGTGTCAGCAGAAAGCCGCTGCCGGTGCGCGCGCTGACATTGCCTGCCTTGCCGTGGTTCACGCCGAGCGCATTCATTTTGTTGGCGGTGTTGATGACTTCTTCGCGCAGCGCCTTGTCGGGCTGGTGGTTGAGATTGACAAATGCCATGTGGCTACCCCGCCGCAAGTTTGCCGGGCGCGAACACACCGCGCTCGGTGATGATGGACGTCACCAGCCGTGCCGGGGTGACATCAAAACCGGGATTGCCGACGGCGGCATC
>JANPNJ010000394.1:0-2481 GCA_031427395.1 Burkholderiales bacterium | reverse complement strand
GCGGGTGACAATTGCATTTCGCTGCGCAGATTGCGCGTGGCGTTGGTGATGACCTTGAGTTGCGCGACAAATTGTTCAGCGGAGGCGTCAATTTTTTCCGGCTGTGAAAGCGGGTAGGGGGCCAGCATGATGGATGTGCCGGATTTTCCTGCCAGCGGCGCAACAATTTGCCACAGCTCCTCGGTGATAAACGGGATGATCGGGTGTGCCAGTCGCAGCATGGTCTCCAGCACGCGCACCAGGGTGCGGCGGGTGCCGCGCTGTTGCGCCGCATCTCCGTGTTGCAGTTGCACCTTGGCCAGCTCGACATACCAATCGCAATACTCGTCCCAGACCAATTTGTAGATGGTGGTGGAGATGTTGTCGAAACGATATTCGGCAAAGCCCTTGGCGACATCCGCTTCGGCGCGTTGCAATTGGCTGATGATCCAGCGGTCGGCGGACGACAGCGTGACCGGCAGGGTTTCGTCGAGACCGACATCGTGGCCTTCGACATTCATCAACACATAGCGTGTGGCGTTCCACAGCTTGTTGCAGAAATTGCGGTAGCCCTCGCAGCGGCTCAAGTCGAAATTCAGCGTCATCGACAGCGGCGCGAGCGCGGCGAAGGTGAAGCGCAGCGCGTCGGTGCCGTAGGCGGGAATGCCTTCGGGAAAATTTTTCTTGATGTACTTCGCGGCTTTTTCCTTGTGTGTTTCCAACATCAAGCCGGTGGTGGATTTTTCCAGCAGGGTGGCGAAATCTATGCCGTCGATCAAGTCGAGCGGGTCGAGTGTGTTGCCCTTGGATTTCGACATCTTGTTGCCTTCGGCGTCGCGCACCATGGCGTTGATGTACACGTCTTTGAAGGGGACCTTCCCTTTGGGAAATTTCTCATCCGTTGTGAAGTGCAGCGTCAGCATAATCATGCGCGCCACCCAGAAGAAAATAATGTCGTTGCCGGTGACCAGCACCGATGATGGCAAAAACGCTTTCATGTCGGCGCGTGTTTTGGCATCCTCATTCGGCCAGCCGAGCGTGGTGAAGGGCACCAGCGCAGAGGAAAACCAGGTGTCGAGCACGTCGGGGTCGCGGGTGAGTTTTTTGCCGCCGGCTTTTTGTTGGGCTTCACTCTCGTTGCGGGCAACGATGATGTTGCCCGCCTCGTCATACCACGCTGGAATCTGATGCCCCCACCACAGTTGCCGTGAGATGCACCAGTCCTGGATGTTGGTGAGCCAGTGGTTGTAGGTCGCCGACCAATGCTCGGGGTAAAACTTCACATCCCCACTGGCCACGGCATCGAGGCCGCGTTTGGCGAGGCCATCCATCTGCACAAACCATTGGTCGGTCAGCATTGGCTCGACAATGGTGTTGGTGCGATCCGAGCGTGGCACGTTGAGTTTGTGTTTTTTCTCTGATACCAGCAAGCTGAGTGCGCCAAGGTCTATGAGAATTTGTTTGCGCGCGGCAAAACGATCCAAGCCGCGATAGGCTTCGGGTGCCGCGTCGTTGATCTTGGCGTCGAGCGTGAGGATGCCAATCGATGCAAGATTGTGTCGGCGGCCTATCTGGTAATCGTTGAAGTCATGCGCAGGGGTGATTTTCACGCAGCCGGTGCCAAATTCTTTATCCACATAATCATCGGCAATACCCGGAATCAAGCGACCGGTGAGCGGCAGTTTGATCTGCTTGCCGATAAGATGCGTGTAGCGTTCATCGCTTGGATTCACCGCCACCGCCACGTCGCCCAGCATCGTCTCAGGCCGCGTGGTCGCCACCGTCAGACCAGCCAAACCGTCAATGGGGCCATCGGCGAAGGGATAGTGAATCTCCCAGATTTTTCCTTCTTCCTCCTGGCTCACCACTTCCAAATCCGACACCGCCGTACCCAGCACCGGATCCCAATGCACCAGCCGTTTGCCGCGATATATCAAGCCTTGCTCGTGCAGCCGGTTGAACACTTCCACCACCGCGGCGGACATGGTTTCATCCATGGTGAAATAACCCGCCTTGTCGCCCTCGGTGTCAGCGAATTGCCAATTGGCGGAGGCACCGAGGCGGCGCATTTGCCGGGTGATGGTGGAGCCGGACTCATGCTTCCAGTCCCACACTTGTTTAATGAATTGCTCGCGCCCCAATTCATGGCGGGTCTTGCCCGCTGCTTGCAATTGGCGCTCGACCACAATTTGCGTGGCAATGCCGGCGTGGTCGGTGCCAACAACCCAGTTGGTGTTGTCGCCCAGCATGCGGTGGTACCGGATCAGCGCGTCCATCAGCGTTTGCTGGAAGGCATGGCCCATGTGCAAGGTGCCGGTGACGTTCGGCGGCGGCAACTGGATGGCGTAGGCGGGCTTGTTGGCGTCGGCATTGTGTTTGAAATGGCCGGCGGCTTCCCATTGCGGATACCATTTTGCTTCGATGCCTGATGCAATGATTTGGCGAGTTCGGTGGTGGGGCTTGGTGGATTGTTCATGGGTCAGTGGCTCAACAAATGGCGTA
>JANPNJ010000393.1:0-3555 GCA_031427395.1 Burkholderiales bacterium | reverse complement strand
CCTCCCAAAAAAAACCGCTTTGGTTTATAATTCGGATCGGTTTAGTACGTCGTACCATTCCGCCCCACCCCCACATTGGTTTTTCGGTAGACCGCATACTTCAGCATTTTTGCGGCAATTTTTGTTTTTCTTTTGCAGCTGCAAAGCACGGCTATATTGGAGATTTTATGCACATGATTTTTGCTCGTTTGTTGGTTTCGGTTGCGTTCTTTGGTTTGGGCAGCATGAGCGCGTTGACTTCCGCACAGACCCCGGCGCCTGCCGCGACCCCCGCCGCCGCCGCGGCCACAGATGCCAAACCTGCTGATGCCGCAGCCGTCGCTCCCGCCGCTCCCGTCGCACCGGCCAAAGCCGCGCCCGCCAAAAAATTGACCGCCGCCGAAGCGAACCCGTTCGGGCTTGCGGCAATGATCGAACACGGCGACACGGTTTCCATGATTACCCTGATTATCCTGGCGATCATGTCCATCGGTAGCTGGTACATCATGGCGACCAAGCTCTACGAAGGCACCAAGATCAGCCGCGAGGCAAAAGCCGCCGAGACGACATTCTGGGCGGCAGGCGGTGTTCGTACCGGCGCCGACACACTCAAGGAGGACAGCCCGTTTCGATTCCTTGCCGAAAAAGGCCTGGAAGCCACCCAAAAACACACCGGCCTGCACGGGCAAATCGATTTGTCAACATGGGTAAGCATGGGCATCAGCCGCGCCATTGACAACGTACAAAGCCGCATGGGTGATGGCATGGCATTTTTGGCCACCGTCGGTTCCACCGCCCCATTCGTGGGCTTGTTTGGCACGGTTTGGGGCATCTACAACGCGTTGGTGAAAATCGGTGTGACCGGTCAAGCCTCGATCGACAAAGTTGCCGGCCCGGTGGGTGAGGCGCTGATCATGACGGCCATCGGTTTGGCGGTCGCCGTGCCGGCGGTGCTGGGTTACAACTTCATCGTTCGCAAGAACAAGACCAGCATGGACTATGTGCGCGCATTCGGTGCCGACGTGCATGCGGTACTGGTCGCTTCCGCCAACATCAAGAAGTAAGGTGCCGTCATGGGCATGCAAATCGGTTCGTCCGAGGGCGACGAGGATCTGAATTCCACCATCAACACCACGCCGCTGGTCGATGTGATGTTGGTGTTGTTGATCATTTTCCTGATCACCATTCCGGTGGTGACCACATCAGTCAAGGTCATATTGCCGCTGGAAAAAAATGCGTTGCGCGAAACCAAACCGGAAAACATCATTCTTTCGGTGGGCATTGACGGCAGATTGTTTTACTATGACTCACTGATCAAGGATTCGGAAGACTTGAAGACCAGGCTGCGCCGGGCGCGGGATGATGCCAAAAAAGCCGACAAGCCACCGCCTGAAATCCACATTCGCGGTGATGCCAACGCCGCCTACGAACCGATCGGCCGCGCCATTCTGTCCATTCAGCAGATCGGCTTGACCAAGGTTTCTTTTGTCACTGACCCGACAACCAACTAATGACGCCCGGCACGGCATTTTTGCCTGCCGCGCATTGACCCCGGAGAAACATCATGGGTATGAATTTAGGTACAGGCAGCGGCTCCGCCGACCCGGAACCGATCATGGACATCAACACCACGCCGCTCATCGACGTGATGCTGGTGTTGATTATCATGTTGATCATCACCATTCCGATCCAGCTTCACTCGGTGAACATGGAAATGCCGGTGGGTACACCACCGACAGCGGAAAAGCCGCAGGAAGTGCGGGTGGACATCGACAAGGCCGGGCAGATTTTCTGGAACGGCGTGGTGGTGGATCGTGAAACGCTGGATGTCAACATGGTTGAAACGGCGAGGATTTCGCCGCAGCCGAACGTGCTGATTCGGCCTGACAAACACGCAAAATACGACAACGTGGCCTTTGTGCTGGCCAATTCGCAGCGCCGTGGTTTGTTTCGGCTGGCCATTATCGGCAGCGAGCAATATCGGTAGCGCAATTATGGAGAGCGCAAAATCGGCCTTGCACACAATTGTGCCAGCGCCTTCGAACAAAAGAATATGGGTGGAGACGAGTTCATGAGTTCGGCCAATACAGAAACTGAAGGTTTGATTGTGATGTCCGGCTGGGCGCAGAAGCAGCGCAACCCGCGCAAGCATTTGACGGGTATTACGGTGGTTTTGTCGGTGCATGGCATTGTGCTGTGGCTCATTTTGAGCGGCATGGGGCAACAGTTTGTGAAGGCAGTGGTGCCGAAATCGATTGTCGAGGTGCTGTTGCCGCCCGAGCCGCCGCCGCCGCCGCCAAAACCGCAGCCCAAGCTCGACACCCCGCCGCCGCCACCGGACACCTATATTCCGCCGCCCGAGGTGGCACCGACCGTGACCTCGAATGCGCCGGTGATCTTCGCCTCGCCCACACCGCCGCCGCCGCAAGCGGTGTATGTGCCCGCACCGCCGGCACCGCAGCGTCCCGTCGGACCGCGCGGGTTTGGCTCGATCAAAAACCGCCCGACCTGCGTGGCGGCGTTTATGCAGTCGTTCCCGCGTGATGCGCGGCGCAGCGGCACCGAAGGCGTGGTCACTTTGTTGGTGACAGTCGGGCCGGATGGCAGGCCAACGGGTGTCGAAGTCAAGAATTCCAATCCACGCCGCATTTTTGACCGCGCCGCGATGGGGGTCATTCAAGGTGGCGCCTGCTTATTTGAAACCGACACGGCCAGCTACACCGCCGAACTGGTCATCACATACAAACTGTCCGGCGAAGGTGAGGAATAATCCCTCCACTCCGCCTGGCAAAAACCCCGCTGCGGCGGGGTTTTTTTGTTGATGCCGCCGAACCAGACCATGCCACATAACCCAACCGCATCGACCCCAGGTGGTATGTGTTTTTTCTTCACCGGCCTTTCCGGCTCGGGAAAAACCACCATCGCCAGTGCGCTCGATGCAGCGATCCACCAGCAATATCCCCGCCCCACCACTCTGCTGGATGGTGACGTGGTCAGAACCCATCTGTCGAGCGACCTGGGATTTTCACGCGCGCACCGTGACATCAACATCGGCCGCATTGGCTTTGTCGCCGCCGAGGTGGTCAAACACGGCGGCGTGGTGATTTCTGCCGCCATCGCGCCCTATGCCGCCGCACGCCGCCATGCGCGCACCCTGGTCGAGGCGCATGGCCGGTTTATCCTGGTGCATCTGGCCACCCCGCTTCATGTCTGTGAAAAACGCGATGTGAAAGGCCTCTATGCCAGGGCGCGCGCGGGTGAAATCCAAGCCTTCACCGGCATATCCGACCCCTACGAAACACCGACCGATGCCGATGTCACCATTGACACCACAGAAGTTGGCATTGACGAGGCGGTGCAACGGATTTTGGAATGTCTGTCCGCTCCCGGCAAATAATCATCGGCCATGCGGCGTCCAATCATATTTGATGTTTATAACGGCGATGCCGACGGCCTCATCGCCCGTCACCAATACCGGCTCAAATATCCCGCGCTGTCCACGTTGATCACCGGGGTGAAACGCAACATCAACCTGCTCAATCAACTCGTCAATCCAGCCCAAGCCGGCGCCGGCGA
>JANPNJ010000392.1:0-1848 GCA_031427395.1 Burkholderiales bacterium | reverse complement strand
TGCGGCGCGGCGGTTGCCCATGATCCGCACAGCGCTTATCTGCGCGCGCTCGCCACCGATCCGACTTCGGCCTTCGGCGGCATCATCGCGTTTAATCGTGAAGTGGATGGCGCAACGGCGGCAGCGGTGGCGAAGCAATTTGTGGAAGTGGTCATCGCGCCCGCTTTCACCAAAGAGGCAATGACCGTTTTTGCGAGCAAACAAAATGTGCGCGTGATTCAAATTCCGCTGGCGCAGGCTGCCAACAAATTCGACATGAAGCGGGTGGGCGGCGGCCTGCTGGTGCAAACCACCGACAATTTTGATGTTGCACAATTAAAAGTGGTGACCAAACGCAAACCAACCGACGCTGAAATGAATGACCTCATCTTCGCCTTCCGCATTGCCAAATTTGTGAAGTCAAACGCGATTGTGTTTTGCCGCGACGGCATGACCCTGGGTGTGGGGTGCCGGACAGATGAGCCGCATCGACTCCACCAAGATCGCCGCCATCAAAGCCAAACACGCCGGTTTGACGCTCAAAGGCTCGGTCGCCGCGAGCGATGCGTTCTTCCCGTTTCGTGATGGGCTGGATGTGATTGCCAATGCCGGTGCGAAAGCGGTGATCCAGCCAGGTGGCTCGATGCGCGATGATGAAGTGATCAATGCCGCCAATGAACGCAATGTGGCGATGGTGATGACGGGCATGCGGCATTTCCGGCATTGACACCAACAATTTCAATTTTCAAGGAAAGCAATGAAGCTCCTGGTCATCGGCTCCGGCGGACGTGAACACGCTCTGGCGTGGCGGCTTGTCCAAAACAAACATGTCTCACGTGTTTATGTCGCCCCCGGCAACGCCGGCACGGCGCATGAAGACGACCTGGTGAATATCGACATCACCGATATCGATGCACTGATTGCCTTCGCAAAAAAGGAAAATATTCATCTCACTGTGGTCGGCCCGGAAGCGCCGCTGGCGGCGGGCATTGTTGATCAGTTCCAGGCGGCGGGCTTAAAAATATTCGGCCCCACGCGGGCGGCGGCACAGCTCGAATCGTCGAAAGATTTTGCCAAACAATTCATGGTGCGGCACGGCATTCCAACCTCGCGTTATGCCACTTTCACCAGCTTCGCCGACGCAACGCGTTATGTTGAGCGCGAAGGCGCGCCGATTGTCATCAAGGCCGATGGGCTGGCGGCGGGCAAGGGTGTGGTGGTGGCGATGACTCTGGAGGAGGCGCACGCGGCGTTGGCGATGATGCTTGGCGACAGCCCTGGCCGCGTGGTCATCGAAGAATTCATGACGGGCGAAGAGGCAAGCTTTATTTGCCTGTGTGACGGCAAAAACGCGCTGCCGTTTGCATCCAGCCAGGATCACAAACGCATATTTGACGGCGACACCGGCCCCAACACCGGCGGCATGGGCGCCTACTCTCCCGCGCCGGTGGTGACACCGGAAATACACGCGCGTGTCATGCGTGAAGTCATTTATCCCACCCTCAAAGGTATGGCGGCAGAAGGCGCGCCATTCAGCGGATTTTTATACGCGGGCCTGATGATTGATGAGAGCGGCAAAGTGCGCGTGGTCGAATTCAACGCACGCATGGGCGACCCGGAAACACAGCCGATCATGATGCGTCTCAAAACCGATTTTTTGTCGCTGCTGGACGCCGCAGTTGCGGGCAAGCTGGATGTGGTTGAAGCGGAGTGGGATCGCCGCGCCGCGCTCGGCGTGGTGATGGCAGCAGCAAATTATCCAGACACGCCGTCCAAAAGCGATGTGATTACCGGCATCCCCAAGGCGAGTGATGATGCCAAGGTTTTTCACGCCGGCACGGTGGAGAAAAACGGCGTGCCCGTCACCAA
>JANPNJ010000391.1:0-1734 GCA_031427395.1 Burkholderiales bacterium | reverse complement strand
GATTGGTGTTCGACAATAACAACGCGGCCTTGTGGCCAGGTGGGGCGCTTGAGTGCCATGGGTCAGCTCACTTTTTGTGGGAACAAGTTTGATTATCAGACAAATTGCAGAAACCAAACTCAGCTTGCCGCTAAAATCAACACTCAACCCAACGGAGAACCCCATGCCACTTTCAATGTACCAGGCGTCTGTCCCGGCTTTTCAAAAAACACTTGGCAATCTCAAGGATCTGCTGAAAAAAGGTGAGGACTTCGCCGCCGCCAAAAAAGTTGACCCCACGGTCATGCTCAATGCGCGTCTGGCACCCGACATGTTTGCTCTCACCCGCCAAGTGCAAATCGCCACCGATGTCGCCAAGGGTGCCTGTGCCAGATTGAGCGGCCAGGAAATTCCGGTCTATGAAGACAAGGAAGCGTCATTCGCGGAATTGTACGCACGCATCGACAAGACACTCGCGTTTATCGAAACCATCCCGCCCGCGCAAATCGACGGCAAGGAAGACGCCGACATCACCATCACCCCAGGCGGGCGAACCATGCATTTCAAGGGACAGCCGTATCTGGTGAATTGGGTCATGCCGAATTTTTATTTTCACGTCATGACCGCCTACGCCATCCTGCGCCACCACGGAGTGGAAGTCGGCAAGATGGATTACCTTGGCAGTTTTTAGCCCTGTCAACAACACAACAACCGCGCCGCGCGCCACTGCATTGCGGCGCGCGGCAAGCTGGCTGCTTGCCGTTGCGCTGCTGTATGCCGGTGTGGCGGCGGTGTTTTATTTCGGCCAGGAGCGTCTGATTTTCCTGCCCACCGTGCTGCCCGCCGACCATCGATTCACCCTTGCCGACACCACCGAAGTCTTTATCCCGGTCAGCGGCGCGACACTCTCGGCGCTGCATTTCAAACAGCCCAATGCAAAAGCCAAGGGCGTGATTTTTTTCCTGCACGGCAACGGCGGCAATCTGGCATCGTGGTTGAGGAGCACCGACTTCTACCGCAAAAACAATTTTGACGTATTCATGATCGACTATCGCGGCTATGGCAAGAGCAGCGGAGGCATCGAAAGTGAAGCGCAACTGCACACGGATGTGATGGCGGCATGGCAACACATCGCACCCCAATACGCCGGTAAAAAACGGGTGATCGTTGGCCGCTCGCTCGGCGCCACCCTGGCCGCAAAACTCGCCACCGATGTACACGCCGACTGGGTCGTGCTGGTATCCCCGTTTTACAATCTTGATGCCATGCGCCGTGACTACTACCCATGGTTGCCGGCCGGCTTGATGCGTTACACCTTTGCCAGTGAAACGTGGCTGCCAATGGTGCGAAGCCCCATCACCCTCATTCACGGTGACCGCGATGACATCATCGCCTATTCACACAGCGAACGATTGCACGCGCTGCTGCCTCAGGCCGAGCTCATCAAGATTGACGGCGGCGATCATTTGAACCTGAATCATCTGCCGCAATATGTGAATGTGTTGTCGGAGAAATTGGCAAAACTCTAGGCGGGGTGCGCGGTTTCAGAGATTTTTGGCTGAAAATGCGCGTGGGATGGCGGTTTATGACTTCCGAGTTCAGACTCTACCCGTGGTTTCGAGCGGAAATTTTCCGCCGATGAACGCCGCCGATATGCGCTACATTGCACCAATAGTATGCAGTAACGCATGCCAACAAAATAACGGCACTTCTATAAATTCCGTCATTCCCGCGCAGGCGGGAATCCAAGTTTTG
>JANPNJ010000390.1:0-2401 GCA_031427395.1 Burkholderiales bacterium | reverse complement strand
TTGAGTTTGGTGATGAAAAACCGTTTGAGGTAGGCCAGGTTGGAATAGCCGGTGCCGAAATCGTCGATGACCAGCCTGAACCCCGCCGCGCCAACCTGCTCCAGCAGGGCGCGGGTGTTATCGCCCTCGCTGACCAGCGCGGTTTCGGTCAGCTCCAGCTCGATGTCCGCCGGCGTCAGGCCGTGCGTGGCGAGGGTGGATTGCAGCATGTCCAAGAGGCGCGGTGTCTTCCATTGGATGCCGGAAACATTCACGGTGATCGGAAAACCGGCCATGACACTGTCCGGCAAGTCGCGCCAGCGTGCAAGCTGGGCACAGGCTTCGGCAATCACCCACTCGCCGATGGGCACGATCAAGCCGCTCTCTTCCGCCACGTTGATGAATTTGGCCGGCGCGATTTCACCGAGTGCTTCGCTGCGCCAGCGCAACAGCGCCTCGGCACCGATGATGCGGCGGTTTGGCACAGAAAATATCGGCTGGTATTCGAGCGACAGCTCATTGCGGTCTATGGCGCGGCGCAAACCGTTTTCTATCGCCAGCCGCTCAGTGACACGGGCATTCATTTCCTCGCGGAAAAAACTGTATTGGTTGCGGCCCTGGGTTTTGGCGTGGTACATCGCCACGTCGGCATTTTTGATCAGGGTTGTCAAATCCTGCCCGTCGGTCGGCCACAGCGTCATGCCGATGGAAGGGGTAATGGTCAACTCCCGACCCTCGATGAGGTTGGGCTGCGACAGGGCGTGAATGAGGGTGTCGGCCACGTTGGCAACATGGGTCTCGGTGGTCACCCCCGGCAACATCACCACAAATTCATCGCCCCCCAGACGCGATACGGTGTCGGAGGAACGGGTGGCACGGGTCAGGCGCGCCGCACATTCGGCGAGGATCTTGTCCCCGACGTGGTGTCCGAGTGAGTCATTGATGTTCTTGAAACGATCCAGGTCGATGAACAAAAGCGCAATGCCTTCCTTGTTGCGGGCACATTGGCGGGCGGCGAAATCAAACCGGCTACCCAACAACATGCGATTGGGCAGGCCGGTCAAATAGTCAAACTCGGCGAGCTGCCGAACTTGTGCTTCCGCGCGTTTTTTGTCGGTGATGTTGCTGCCGACACCATGATAGCCAATGAATTTTCCACTGCTGTCGAACATCGGCTCGCCGGAAACCGACGACCACCAGGTGTCGCCTGACGGTGTCACATAGGCATACTGGAAATCGCGGATCGACTCATGTGCCTCAACCTGCCGGCGGTGCTCGTCCATCTGTTCCTGCGAAATACCGACAAAGTCGATGTCCCAGCGGCACTTGCCATAGCGATCAGTGGGGTTGATCCCGGCCGCGCGGACCATGCCGCCGGAAATGCGCACGAAGCGGAACTGCTCGTCCTGCTCCCAATACCAATCCGAGGACATTTCCAGGAGTTTTTTGAAGCGCTGCTCACTTTCGGCCAACGCCTGTTCCGCGTTTTTGCGCGCAGTGATGTCAAGCCGAAAGCCAATGACCCCGCCGTCGGCTGTCCTGCGGTCGGAAACCAGCAGCCAGGTGTCGGAACCCTGGTGGAATTCGCGGTCAACTTCATCAGGCGCGCGATGATGCCGCAGCCGCCGCTCGACATACTCCTCCTCGGACAGATTGGTGGCCAACGGCGGACCATGGC
This sequence comes from Burkholderiales bacterium, assembly GCA_031427395.1. GTDB lineage: Bacteria > Pseudomonadota > Gammaproteobacteria > Burkholderiales > Usitatibacteraceae > UKL13-2. Next base: position 744 of record JANPNJ010000390.1, on the reverse strand, counting down.
GAAAATAAGCGCGCGCGATCTCGCCATAGTGTGTGCCCGGCACCAGCACATCGGCAATCTCGCGGTAGATGGCGCGAAAATGCCGGTTGCAGTACACCAGGCAGCAGTCGGCACCGTAAATCACCACACCGGAATCAAGGTGGTCAAAGGCTTCATATACCCGCGCGAAATCTCCCTGCGCCTTTAACAGCGCCGCCTCGAGTTCCTGAATCCGTTGCTGTTCGCGGGAGTGGGTCATGACGGGGTTGGATGCGTCAATACACATCAACTCTTATGATACTCGCGGACTTCCTCTTTCAAGGCAATCCACCAAACCTTGCCTTTTTCGGAGTGTTTGCCGCAAGGGGTATGGGTGGCAAAGCCAGGGTAGTCCTTTCCCAGGTTGTTCGGGTCATCACGACGCGTGCGCGGCGGGGCGATGAGACCCTTCTCGTCGCTTTCCAGCGGAAACAACCAGCAGCCCATGGGTTTGTGTTTCCATTTGTGCACGCCCTGTTTGATGGCCAGCGTCTGGAACGAACACTTGCCGTCATTTTCCGCGAACACACATTTGGTGTGTTTGAAATGCGCTGGTTTGTTTTTGTACCGATAGCGGCGCACCTGGGTTTTCATGCCCACGCCGTGGGCCCACTCCGCTTCGATGATGTAGTCAAGCGGCAAATGGGCAAAATGTTCCGGGTTCTTTTCGACCAGCTTGTGGATCTTGCGCACTTCCTCCGGGCGCAAAAACGCGCCGTCGCTGCA